>JBPEXP010000387.1:0-2319 GCA_052031475.1 Flavobacteriaceae bacterium
CGGTAATGCTGGCATTTTTGGCATCCAGCTTATCCAGTGTCCATTTATTTTTGGCACTTAATTTACCGGAATATTCGTTCTCCCAGGATTCCCCAATGCTTATCGGACTGGGAGAATAAAAAAACGTCATTTGCTCATAACTGTCTGAAAGTGCATCTGAACCAAATTCTGCTTCAAGGGATTTCGACATTAAATTAAGGGTAAACTCATCTGTAAGGCCGGAGGCATCAACCATCTTTTTCACGAGGATATCTCCGCCGACAACTTCCATTACCTCCCCTGTACTGGCCAAGTTTAAGCCGATGGGAACATCCAGAAGGCTGTTGAATATCCTGGATTGGACATCTGCCTCATCGATCATTTTGGCATCTACATTGAGCAATTCGCCCTGAGAACTGGAAATCATTTTCATGGTTAGATCCCTGAATCGCATTGAAATACGGAAACCGGATTCTGTCTGTTCTTGAACCTCAAATTCCATCACCCCGCTAATGGTACTTGTAATTTCATGTGCGGCCTGGTCTAATTGCTGCGTGATAATCTGCTTTGCATCCTGCTTAACGGTGTATATTTCACCGGGTTTAAGGCTATATGAAAGCACCTCCTGGGCCGTCGCAGACCAGGTGATGAAACAAAGCAAAAAGAGTGTAATAAAACGCCCCATTTAATAGTTTTAAATCTACTTTTTAAGCCGAGTCAAAGGTAGTAAAAAGCTGTTGAAATAATTTTTAGGGCGGTTTGTCAAAGCCAAAAGTCTTTGTATATTTGCGCCCAGATTTTGAAACCGGTCCTTGGGGCCATAAGTTGACGTTAATAAGATGAAGAGAACGTTTCAACCGTCTAAGAGAAAAAGGCGAAATAAACACGGATTTAGAGAGCGCATGGCAAGTGCCAATGGGCGCAAGATATTAGCACGTCGACGAGCCAAAGGAAGGAAGCGCTTAAGTGTATCTAGCGAGCCCAGACACAAAAAATAATGATTGAAAAAATTGATTATAGAGGTGTTACTTTCTTTAAGTAGCACCTTTTTTTTTATACCATAGTCTGTAATTTATTAAACCCATAGTTCTAGCTAAAGAAAATGCCGAAAAGAAAAGATCTGAAAACCGTACTGATAATTGGCTCCGGCCCCATAATAATAGGCCAGGCTTGTGAATTTGATTATTCAGGTTCCCAATCGCTCCGCTCATTGAGAGAGGACGGAATAAAAACTATTCTAATCAATAGTAATCCCGCCACTATAATGACCGATCCGGCGATGGCCGATGAGGTATACCTCTTACCCCTAACCACTAAATCTCTGGTTACCATCCTGCAGAATCACCCGGATATAGATGCGGTCTTGCCTACTATGGGAGGACAAACTGCACTGAACTTATGTATCGAAGCGGAGGAAAAGGGGATATGGAAAGATTTCAATGTGGATATCATCGGCGTGGATATCGAGGCCATCAACATTACTGAAGACCGTGAAAAGTTCAGGGAATTGATGATGGAGATCGGCATTGGCGTCCCTCCACAGGCATCAGCCACATCATTTTTAAAAGGAAAGGAGATTGCACAGGAATTTGGGTTTCCTTTAGTAATACGTGCCTCGTATACACTTGGCGGTGCAGGGGCATCAATAGTTTATAAGCCCGAGGATTTCGACGAGTTGCTAAGCAGGGGTCTGGAAGTTTCACCCATCCACGAGGTGATGATAGACAAGGCCCTTATGGGGTGGAAAGAATACGAGTTGGAACTGTTGCGCGATAAGAACGACAACGTGGTGATTATCTGTACGATTGAAAATATGGATCCAATGGGGATACATACTGGTGATTCAATCACAGTTGCCCCAGCGATGACACTCTCCGACACCACCTTCCAGCGTATGCGTGATATGGCTATAAAAATGATGCGCAGCATAGGGGATTTTGCAGGAGGATGTAATGTGCAATTTGCAGTAAGCCCAGACGAAGAGGAAAAGATTATTGCCATTGAGATTAACCCACGGGTATCGCGTTCTTCAGCTCTGGCTTCCAAAGCAACCGGATATCCCATTGCCAAAGTGGCCACAAAACTCGCCATGGGCTATACCCTGGACGAGTTGGAAAACCAGATCACAAAATCTACCTCGGCCCTTTTTGAACCAACATTAGACTATGTAATTGTCAAGATTCCAAGGTGGAATTTCGACAAGTTTGAAGGTTCAGACCGCACACTTGGTTTGCAGATGAAATCCGTAGGGGAGGTGATGGGTATTGGCCGGTCTTTCCAGGAGGCACTACACAAGGCCACCCAATCACTTGAAATTAAGCGAAATGGGCTTGGGGCTGA
>JBPEXP010000388.1:0-3721 GCA_052031475.1 Flavobacteriaceae bacterium
GACCAGTTATTATGCCCAGATCAAAGATGAGGAAGCTTATCTTGGAGGTGCTTTGAAATATAATTTCCTCTACAATACCGAATCTGACCGAATTCTAAAACTTTAGGATGCCCATTGGCCCGTCAGAACTTATCCTAAACGACGATAACAGCATTTACCATCTCAACCTTCTTCCTGAGGACGTTGCGGAAACCATCATTCTGGTAGGGGATCAAAACCGTGTAGAGCGAGTTTCACGCTTTTTTGACCACATTGAGATCAGGAAGCAAAGGCGCGAATTTGTTACTCATACGGGCAGTATAGGCAAAAAAAGGATCTCGGTGATCAGTACGGGAATTGGCACGGATAACATTGATATCGTCTTAAATGAAGTTGACGCCTTATACAATATAGATTTTAAGACCCGTACATTAAAGGACCAAATTACTTCTTTGAATTTTGTGCGTATTGGGACATCAGGGGCCATTCAACCGGAAATTGCACTGGACTCCTTTCTGCTGAGTGAATATGCCATCGGTTTTGATAATGTATTACACTTTTATAACAGTGAAGAGATACAACATCCTGATGCCCAAATTGCCTTTATTGAACATACAGATTGGTCCGTGTACAAATCCATCCCCTATGTAGTGTCTGCCAATCCTGAATTAGCGCAAAAATTGAGCTCCGGCGAGGTAATTAACGGATTTACAGCCAGCAACGTGGGCTTTTACGGACCTCAGGGAAGGAAATTAAGACTTTCGCTGGAAGATGAGCACTTAAATAAGAAACTATCGTCCTTTGAATACCAGGGCAGGCGCATCACCAATCTGGAGATGGAAACCTCCGCTATATACGGGCTGTCGGCCTTACTGGGTCATCGGGCCTTATCAATGAATTCTATCCTGGCGAATAGAAGTACGGGTGAATTCTCAAAGCAACCGGCGGAAGCCATGGAGCGGCTGATTCAATACACACTGGAAAAACTCACAAATCATTGAAAAAGGTACGGGTTATAGGCGTTCCAGAGCACTTCAACCTGCCCTGGCAACTGGCTTTGGAGGAAGGTGCCTTTTCTGATAGAGGTATCGATCTGATCTGGGAAGACATCCCGGAAGGTACCGGCAGAATGTGCCAGATGCTTGAGGAGGGCAGTGCAGATATGGCCATCATTCTTACAGAAGGCATTATCCGATCCATTAGCAATGGGAATCCGAGTACCATATTACAAGTCTATGTGGCGTCGCCGCTGCTCTGGGGTATTCATGTGGCCGCAGGTTCACCCTTTTCGGAAATATCCCAATTGAATAACAAAACTGCTGCCATCAGTCGATATGGCAGTGGTAGTCATCTGATGACCTATGTATTGGCGGAGCAAAACGAGTGGGATGCTGACCATTTAAAATTCAAGGTTGTAAACCATTTAGATGGCGCTGTAGAAAGCCTAAGTTCTGCAACTGCCGATTATTTCCTTTGGGAACGATTTACTACCAAACCCATTGTGGATTCGGGCATTTTCAGACGGCTAGGAGATTGCCCTACCCCCTGGCCCTGTTTTGTGATCGCTGCGAGAAAGGAGTTTGTTGAAGATCAATCTCGTACAGCATCACATATTTTGGAAGTGATCAATACTTATAGCAGGGAATTCAGAGAAATTCCATCTATAGACCGGACCATTTCCAACAGATACGATCAGCAGCTGGAAGATGTACAAAAATGGTTGTCAATGACTGCATGGAGTCAAAAACAAATAGATGTTCAAACTATTGACAATGTTATAGATACACTATACAATCTAAAGTTAATTAACAATAGGTTGCACGCAGATAAATTACTTACCAATCTATAGGATTTTTACCCAGTTGATCCAGGATCTCGTTGGTTTTACTAAAGTGCTTGTTGCCAAACCACAATCCCCGATTAGCGCTTAGCGGAGAGGGGTGTCCCGAGGTTAAGATAAAGTGTTTAGATCCATCAATAAGAGCTGATTTCTTTTTGGCAAATCCGCCCCAGAGAAGGAATACAAGACCGGTCTTTCTGGCGGATAGTGTTTTGATCACGGCATCTGTAAAGATTTCCCATCCCTTCCCCTGATGGCTCCCTGCCTGATGAGCTCTTACACTCAGCGTAGCATTGAGCAATAGAACTCCCTGCTCTGCCCATCTTTCCAGGTTTCCACTGGCAGGATAGGTAGTGCCCAGATCTCTTTCAATTTCCCTGAAAATATTGACCAGGGAAGGCGGATGGGGAATATTCTCATTCACGGAGAAGCACAATCCGTTGGCCTGTCTGGGACCGTGGTAAGGATCCTGGCCGATGATGACCACCTTGGTCTGATCAAATGGCGAGTGGTCAAAAGCAGCAAAGATGTGCTTACCCGGCGGATAACACCGGTGAGTTTTGTACTCATTCTTTATGAATTGAACCAGGGTCTCAAAATAAGGTTTGTCAAATTCCTGCTGAAGGACTTTATTCCAGGAGGGATGGATATTTACTTGCATGCAGAATGCTTAGAACACTGCAGCAAAAATAAAGAAATCGACTATTAAAAATGGATTTTAGAACCTCAATGAAGATAGTATTCTTCAATTTGCTGTTGGCTTGAAATTCGCCGGTTCAGAGAGGCCAGATATTTTCGTGTGTATCTGGAATCATGTATTTCATGAGATTTGGACGCCCAATTCATGGCTGATTCTAGATCGCCATATAATTCATTGACTACGGCCATATTCAAATGGGCCCTGCCGCTGATCTTTGGATCGGGATGGTCCAGATCTTGTTCCCACATTTTGGAAGCCTCTTTCCATTGTTCAGATTGAACCAGTGAATCTGCTTTCTCCAGATTATAAGTTCCTTTAGTAAAATACTCCCTTTCCTCTTGTTTTATATAAGGCTTCACTCTTGATCCAAATGAAGTTCCGGAATTCTTTCCTAGTACAGCTAGGGAATCCAACCGATAATCTATAGCTTCAAATGCCTTATACGGATCCTCTCCCCTGCCTTTACTCACCATTTGGTTATTGATCGCAATCTCGTCCAAAATACGCTTCTGGTATGGATCATAAATCCTCCAACCCTGCTCTATAAGTGTTTCCAGTTTTAATTCATGTCCCGTTTTTTCATGGTTAGCCCTGATGAGGTCTCTCTGATAGAACTTTGCTTTCTTAAGTGAAATCTTTGTGTCCGTCTGGTTATAAGCCAGGGCAAAAATGGCATCCAATCCGTATTGATCACACAAGTTGCGCATTTCTTCCCATGGAACATGGGATTCGTTGAAAGTTCTTACTGTTGAACTCTTCCCACCGGGTAAAAGTAGAATGGTATCAAACCTGGAATCATTGGCAAGTTCCTGGTAAAGTGAGTTAAGCGCAGTCTGCTTGACATTCTCCGATATTTCTATATCTGAATGTTGCACCCAGGATTGCAGTCCGGTATCTTCGGGACTGCCTGGGAGTGCTTCACTTTGGTTGATGATCCCTATGCGGCTAATCTTCTGCTCCAGACTAACAGTTGCTGGTTGCCATGTTTCAACAACAACTGAATTGGTAACGCAACAAGATGAAAATGTGAGCAGGAAGCACGAGGCTAGAATTATAAAGCTCCCAAGATTAAACTCAGGAAAATGCCAAAACGCCAATCTGCTGCAATTCATCGCGGACTTATGTTTAACGACTCACCTGGCGTTGGAGTTCCTCATTTAAGGCATTTCTGTACCTCAGGGCATCCAGGTACCTCAATGCAA
>JBPEXP010000389.1:0-1590 GCA_052031475.1 Flavobacteriaceae bacterium
TTGAAAAGCAGATCCCAATGCCATAGCCGACTCGCGCAGTTCTTCATATTTATCATCGTTCCCATAAACAAATACCCTGAGGCACATTAAACCAACTACATCTGCCGAGCCATAAATGTACTCTCTAAATTCTTCATGTGTTGTGTAAACGTTCTTGGAAAGGTCCATACGCATACTTTTCATAAAGGAATCGACCAGGTGTTTGGGAATCTTATATTTATGAAAGGTAGCTTGAAAGGAATTCAGGATTGGATTCAGGCTTATCCGTTGCTCCAGAGAGTCTTCGAGGGCAGTTTCAAAATCGTTGAAAAGCGCTTCTTTATTATAATCGTGAAAAGTGTCTACAATTTCGTCAGCAAAGCGAACAAAACCATAGATGTTGTAAATGTCTTTGCGGATACCGGAAGCGAGCATTCTGGTGGCCAGGGCAAATGAAGTGCTGTAAGACTCAGTGACGATCTTACTGCACTCATAGGAGACATGGTCAAAAATGGATTTCATAGTATTTTTATTATCATTTACTACTCATTAATTCCGAAACCAATTTTCCTGAAATCAACGAGGGCGGAACTCCCGGTCCTGGAACAGTCAACTGGCCGGTAAAGAAGAGGTTATCTACTTTTTTACTCCGGAGGCCAGGCCTTAAGAAAGCAGTTTGTGATAGTGTGTTTGCCATACCATAAGCATTGCCTTTATAAGAATTGTACTGTTCCACAAAGTCCTTCACACAAAACGACTCCCTAAATATAATATTATTTTCTACGCTTTGCCCTGTTCGCTCTTCGAACCTATTTAGGATCACCTCAAAGTACTGCTCCCTTAATTGTGGTGTATCTTCAAGGCCAGGGGCAATTGGTATGAGGAAAAATCCATTCTCACAACCTTCCGGTGCCATTTCATCGTCGGTCTTTGAAGGAAAATTTGCATAAAACAGGGGTTTGCTGGGCCACTGGGGGTCATCGTATATCTCTTCGGCATGTTTTTCGAAATCGGTGTCAAAAAACAGGTTATGATGCTCTACATGTTCCAGTTTTTTATCAAAACCAATATAAAATAAGAGGCAGGAAGGGGCAAAGGTTTTTTTCTCCCAATATTGTTCGGAAAATTGTCTGAATGGTCTTTCCAGAAGGGTTTCCGTATGATGGTAGTCGGCACCACTGAGCACCATATCGGCTCTCACCTCGCGGCCGTTGGTAAGGATGCCAACGGCTTTTTTGTCCTCTACAAGTATTTGATCTACATTGTGATCAGTATGGATTTGAACTCCGAGTTCCAGGGCCAGTTCTTTCATCCCTTCAATAATCTTGTACATCCCTCCTTTAGGATGCCAGGTACCCAGGCCAAAATCTGCATAGTTCATAAAACTGTAGAAGGCAGGGGTATCACTGGGTTTGGCACCGAGGAATAGTACCGGGAATTCTAATGCAGCGACCAGTTTAGGATTTTTAAAATGTCTTCTTACCTGTCCGCTGATGGTCTTAAAGAACTGATCTACCCTGAGGATCGTATCTTTTGTGATCAATTCAAAGGGCGATATCCCGGGTCTGTAGACAATTTCATTAATGGCGATATCGTAGTTGCGCCCAGCCA
>JBPEXP010000039.1:0-4882 GCA_052031475.1 Flavobacteriaceae bacterium
TGGCCCTGATCCTGACATTTGGCTCTATCGGAGGCGGAATAATAAGAACAGCCTTCTTCCCGCAAATAGCCAGTGACCGGGTAGCTGTAGAATTAGAAATGCCCAATGGCACTAATGAGAAGGTGACGGACTCTATTATCAGTCTGATAGCGGAGAAAGCCAAAATTGTGAACCAGGAGCTGACTGAAGAATATCTGCAGGGCACTGGCAAAGAGCTGTTTGAAAATATGATCAAAAACCTCGGTCCCGGTTCCTCCTCAGCTACACTGACCATCAATTTACTTCCCGGTGAGGAACGCCCTGATGAGATACGTTCAGACCTGGTAAGCAGCAGGCTCAGAGAACTGGTAGGGCCAGTAATTGGTGTGGAAAGCCTCATTTACGGTTCCGGCGGCAATTTTGGTGGTGATCCTGTTTCTGTTTCCCTGTTGGGAAATAATATTGCTGAACTCAAGGCTGCAAAAGATGAACTAAAAACAGCTCTTTTGAACAACGATCTTTTAAAAGATGTGGCGGATAACGATCCGGCAGGTATCAAAGAGATCAAATTAGAACTCAAAGAAAATGCCTATCTGCTGGGCCTCGATCTCAGGACCGTTATGAATCAAGTAAGAGCTGGCTTTTTTGGTGCCCCGGTTCAGCGATTTCAAAGAGGCCAGGACGAGATCCGTGTCTGGGTGCGTTATGACCGTGAAAATCGGTCGTCGATCAATGACCTGGATGAGATGCGAATTGTAACGCCCACAGGTGGCAGGGTTCCATTGAAGGAGATTGCCAATTACAGTATCGCAAGAGGCGAGGTTGCGATCAACCACTTAGACAGTCGCCGTGAAATTCAGATCACATCGGATCTGAAGGATCCTCAGACTACCAGCGCGACCGATATTATGGCCTGGATCCGCAGCGATGTCATGCCTGATATCATCGCCAAATATCCCACCGTTAGTCCTTCCTATGAAGGACAAAACCGGGAGGCCAATAAAATGCTCAGCTCTCTGCGTGTGGTGGGCCTCACCGTGTTATTCCTTATTTACGTAACCATTGCCTTCACTTTCAGGAGCCTTAGTCAGCCCCTGATGCTCATCCTGCTGGTGCCATTCAGTCTTACGGCAGTAGCCTGGGGACACTGGTTGCACGGTTTCCCGATCAATATTTTATCTATGCTGGGAATCATTGCCCTTATCGGGATTATGGTAAATGACGGGCTGGTACTGATCAGTAAATTTAACAGCAACCTCAGAAATGGGATGAAATTTGAGGAGTCACTATATGAAGCGGGCAGGTCAAGGTTCAGAGCCATTTTCCTTACTTCCATAACTACGGTGGCTGGATTGGCACCCCTTTTATTAGAAAAAAGCCGACAGGCTCAATTCCTTATTCCCATGGCGATATCTATTGCCTATGGTATTGCTTTTGCTACCCTTCTTACACTTATTATGCTTCCCTTATTCCTGGCTTTTAGCAACAAAGTAAAAGTAGGCACGAAATGGCTCAAAACAGGTCATGACATCAGTAGGGAAGAGGTTGAAAGGGCCATTAAAGAACAAATGGAGGAAGCTCATCTGGAGCGTCAGACTCAGGTAGATGAAGAAGAACAGGTATTAGAGGAGGTAGAAGCTCACCCGGGCAGATAAATAGAAATAAAGTAAATATGAATAGAAAAATTGTTGTTTTAGCCGTTTCAGTTCTCGTGACATTGGGAGTGGCGGCTCAGGATGACATGTTGTCTAAAGAAGAAGCCATAGACCAGGCACTTGAACAGAATTTTGGGATCCAGGTGGCCAGAAATCTTGTGGAAATTGCTGACAACAACCAGAACATTCTCAATTCTGGTTACTTACCTGTACTTACCGGTACGGCCGGGGCCAATTACAATCGGGATGATTCTACTATAGAATTTCCGGGACAGGTGGATGAAAATGGAAATCCAAGACCTGATCTGGAGATCAACAATGCAGAATCTCAGCGTTATAGCGGCGCTCTCAATGTCAATTACACGCTTTTTGATGGTATGGGCCGGTATTACAACTACCGAAGGCTTAAGGAAGAGTATCAGTTAAGTGAGCTTCAGGCCAGGGAAACTATTGAGAACACGATTGTTCAGCTTCTTAGCATTTACTTTGAGGTGGCCAGGCTTACGGAAAACGTTTACGTACAACAACAGGCACTTGATATCTCTATAGATCGAATCAAAAGGGCGGAATACGCCTTTGAATTTGGACAGAACACCAAGCTGGACATTCTGAATGCAGAAGTTGATGTAACCAATGACAGTATCAATCTCCTGAACACAAAGCAACTGCTGAACAACACAAAACGGGATCTGAATGTGGTGCTTAACCGCGATCTCACCCATGAATTCCAGGTTGATACGACCATCAGGTTTTTCCCGGCTGTTGAACTGGACTTGCTTGTGGAAGAAGCAAATAGAAATAATGTAACTATTCTGCAAACAGAGAAAAACCTGGTCCTTAATGAATACGATATAAAAGTGAGCAGGTCTGGTTATCTTCCTGCAGTGGGGCTTACTGGATCCTATGGTTGGAACCTCAATCAGACGGCTGCATCAGCCTTCTTTCCAGGGGTGAACAACACCACGTATAATCTGGCGCTAGGTGCAAGTCTGACTTGGAATTTATTTGACGGAGGAAGCACGATTACCCGTGTTAAGAATGCTAAACTCGCCTACAAAAATCAGGCTTTGATCAAGAACCAGGTTTTGTTGGAGGTAGACAGGGATATTCGCAACGCACTGGAAACCTACCAGAATCGCCTGGAGATCTATGAGATCCAGGAGCAGGCTGTCATTACCAATCAGAATAATTTTGAAAGATCCAGGGAGCAATTTCAATTGGGAAGAATAACATCTATTGAGTTTCGCCAGGCACAGATCAACCTATTGAACGCTCAAACGGTTAAAAACCTGGCTAAATACGATGCCAAGCTCGCAGAATTGCAGCTTTTACAGCTCACCGGCCAACTTCTCAATGTAGAACTCTAAAAAGGTGCTCGAACACTACTTTCAATGTCCGTATTGCTGGGAGGAAATTTCCATGCTTCTCGATCCGTCCATATTAAAACAGACCTATGTGGAAGACTGCGAGGTTTGTTGTAATCCCATAGAAGTCACAGCCGTATTTTTAAACCAGGAAATGCAGCAATTTGATGCCCAGTCTATCGAGCAGTAGCTTTTGGAAGTTGAAAATTAAAAATTGAAAATTGTTGGAGCGTAGCGGAAACCCGAAAGTCAGCTCTGCTGTACTTTTGGGAAAGTTGCTCGAGCGTAGCGGAAACCTCCGCCCGGATGCACACCGTTCGGACGGGCCCGCCTTGACCAGTCGGGCAGGCAGTAGTCAGTTGTACTGTACTTCTGGGAAAGCTGGAAGTTTGAATTAAATAGTGAAATACCATCATTTTACCATGTTCGCCCAAAAATGGCGAAAATTTACACGAAATATCATAAAGAATGGCAGATAAGCTTCAACTGAATGATCTGGAGATTGCAAAACTTCCGTCCCGCTACAGGGCGAGACTTATCAACACAATTTCCGGATTTAAAAGTGCCAACCTCATAGGAACGCAATCTGCGGAGGGGATAGAAAATCTCGCCATCTTCAACAGCGTGATCCATGTGGGGGCCAGTCCACCTTATCTTGGTTTTCTTTTGAGACCCACTACTGTTGAGAGACATACTTATGAAAATCTAAAGTCTACCAAGTATTACACTTTTAATCAGGTCCACGCTGGAATTCACCATAATGCTCACATGACTTCCGGGAAATTTGAGCGCGGGAATTCAGAATTCGATAGCTGTGGTCTTTCTCCGGAATACATAGGTGACTTTCCTGCTCCTTTTGTTGCGGAAAGCCACATAAAGATTGGGCTCCAATTAGTGGAAGAACATACAATGGCTTGCAACGGAACCATATTTGTAGTGGGTAAGGTAGAACTGCTGGAATTACCGCCCGGTCTGGTGGAGGATGACGGTCATGTAGCTCTGGATACTATCGATACAGTGGCCATTTCTGGATTGGAAAGCTATTACACTACAAAAAGATTAGGTCGATACGGCTACTACAAGCCCGGTGAAGAACTGAAAAAGCTGTGAGAAATTCTGCTTGGATATTATTTAAGTATCTATAGGGATCTCTGTGATTAGTACATGCGAATATGCGCTTACTGCGAAGTGTTTAAAACGGGTGCAAGAATTTCCTTGGCGTAGTAATCAAACGAAAAATCAGGGTGCCCCCACCCACCCGATATCAAGTTAGAGTTATATCCCGAACTGTCTTTGCAGAAATAAATAATTTCGGAAATAAATAGCTCGAAATGGGGAATTATTCCATTTTAATTTAAAAGATCTCTGGCAAAGTCTTTAATCCTGGCCTTGGCTTCCCAGCCTTTCCTCTTCGCTCAACCATCCGCCACCAAGAGCTTTGTAGAGTCTCACATTGGCAGACAGTAAATTTGCCCTTAATTCCTCTAGCAGTAATTCGGCATCAAAGGCCTGGCGTTGTTGTTCCAGGAATTCCAGATAGCTGGTTACCCCCTTATTATATCGCTCTCTTGATAATTCCTGTGCCTGAAGCGCAGCGTCCTTCCTCTGATTGGCAATTACGATCTCTTCCTTAGTGGTTCGGATCTCTGCCAAAACATCCTCAACTTCCTTTAATGCAAAGAATACGGTATTCTGATACTGGTATAGCGCCTGTAGTCTTTTGCTGTCTTCTATATCCACTTGGCGCTTTAACTGGCCCCAGTAGAAAAGCGGTCCGGCCAATTGTCCACTGATCGTCCAAAGCGGATTCTGGAAGCTGAGATCTCCAAAGTTATCTGCCGCGATGCCTACTAAAGCACCTACATTCAGCGATGGAAGCCTGTT
>JBPEXP010000390.1:0-6284 GCA_052031475.1 Flavobacteriaceae bacterium
AAGATCCTTAAGTTCCTCTATGTGATCTCCGATCAATGTTGCATTGGTGGTGATAGAGAGTTCCTTTAAATCGGCTTGCCTGGCTAAGAATCTCAATAGAACCATCAGGTCCTTGCGCACAAATGGTTCGCCTCCAGTGATGCGTATCTTATCGATCCCTTCTTCAATAAGGATTTCGCTCAGCCTGCAAAGTTCATCTATGGTGAAGAGTTTATCCGGTTTTAAAAATTGAATCCCCTCAGAGGGCATACAATAATTGCATCTCAGATTGCAGCGATCAGTCACTGCCAGCCTGAGATAGTTGATAAGCCGATTATGGTTGTCTACAAGCATATAACAGATGCCCCCTATCCCCCACTTACCGGGGGAATAAGGGCTATTTCATCAAAATTATCAATAGGTTCGTCTTCTGATACATAGTTGTTGTTTACTGCAACTGCCAATGAACTCAACTTCTTGAGTTCCGGGTATCTATCGCAGAGGTGAGCCTTAAGCTGGGCTACCGTTTTTAATGGCAAGGCAGTTGAATCCGGCACTCTCAGCGATGAGCTTCCCACAATATCCCTTGTTATCCCAAACAACAAAATAGTCATATTATCCGAGAATTTCCTTCTCAGGCACCTTGAGCTGATCAGGATAGTTAATAAAAGGCTGATTGTACAACCGTTTACCCGTGGCGGCTTTAAAAGCGTTGGCTATGGCACCTCCTGCCGGTGGCAAGGTTGGTTCACCCAGGCCCGTTGGAGAATAGTCATTTTCCATGAAATGAACCTCAACTGTTGGAGCCTCTTTCATTCGGATCAGTCGATATCGGTCAAAATTACTCGCAACGGCAGCGCCATTCTCAAATGTCAACTCCCCGTACATGGAGTGCCCTACTCCGTCTATGACTCCTCCTTCACATTGATTTTTGGCTCCCAGCGGGTTTACCACAATACCGCAATCCACGACGCAGGTGATTTTTTTGACAACAGGTTTGCCGTCCTCCACCACTACGTCGGCCACTTCAGCAACATGGCTGTTATGACAGTAATAGTTTACAAAGCCCTGATAAACCCCGTCAGGTTGTTTCCCCCAGCCAGATTTTTCAACGGCTGTCTGGATAACCTTTTCCATACGCTCCGGGCTGTATTCAATGCGTTCATCAGTGGTTCCTTTAACCTTTTGCAACAGGTCTAGCCGCAATTGTACACGATCTACGCCCATAAGTTCGGCGAGTTCGTCAAAGAAACTCTGCTCTGCAAATGCCAGGAAATTGGTATAAGGAGCCCGCCAGGCACCTGTTGTAATATTACTGGTATAGCTGGCTACATCCACCTGGTAATTCTCAATAGCGCCGGCGGGAAAGAAATTTGGTATGAGTCCGTACATATTAGAATTCACTGCTGCCTCTTTCAGATGATAGGCAACAACTTCCCCGTCTTTTATCCCAGCCTTGATACGATATTTGATCGCCATGCGGTATATGCCATCATTCATATCATCTTCCCTGGTGTAAAAAACCTTCACGGGCTTTCTGATAGCATCGGCAATTTCAGCTGCTTCAATGACAAAATCGCCATAAAGCCTGCGACCGAAACCACCTCCCATTCGGGTCATCTCCAACCTTATTTCTGAGGGATCCCTGCCCAGTAGTTTGGAGACGAGTCCGGCCTTCCATTCAGGGGTCTGAATAGGTCCTACCAAATGCACCTGCTCATCGGTGACATGGGCGAAGAAATTCATAGGTTCCAGGCAGTTATGTGGCAAGAAAGGCGATTCATAGGTCCGTTCCAGGATCTGATCAGCAGATGAAAAGGCCTTCGCAACATTGCCATCTGATCTCATTGTTTCGAACTTTTTGCCATTGAGCAGATCGGTAAGTATTTGATCGTGATCGGCACTGCTTTCAAGTTTCGTATCGTCTTCCCACTCGGCTTTTACAGCATCCCTGGCTTTAATGGCCTGCCAGGTAGTTTCTGCAATAACCACAACTTTATCGCTTTGGCTCACCAGGGTAGGCATAAAGTCTTCCTCTTCGGCAAGTTTTCTCACTTTTTCACCAATGGTGATCACATCGATGACTCCCGGCATGGTACGCGCTTGGGCTGCGTCAAAAGAAATGAGTTTCTTTCCGAAAGCCGGTGGTCTCACAACGGCTGCGTAGACCATATTGTCCACTTTGTAATCCAGGCCAAACAGTGGCTTCCCGGTAATGATCTCATCGATATCCACATTGGATCGATCTGTACCAATTATGGTGTAGTCTTTACGGTCCTTTAGCTTCACATCTTCGGGAATTTCTAACTGAGCTGCATCCTGAACCACCTCGCCATAGCCCAGGCTTTCACCTTTGCTGTTGGTGATCACTCCCTCTTTGGTGGTGCATTCCGAAGCATCAACACCCCAGCGGGCAGCAGCAGCATTAACCAGCATCTGCCTGGCCGTAGCACCTGTTTGCCTTAGTGCGTCCCAACCCTGTCGAATGGATTGGCTACCACCGGCCACCTGCCTGGTGTAATTTTCTGTATCCAGAATGCCTTGTTTTACGTAGACATTATCCCAGCTTACGTCAAGTTCCTCGGCGATGATCATCGGCATGGAAGTTTTCACACCCTGTCCTATTTCCGGATTAGGTGAATAAATGGTCACCGCGCCATTATCTGCAATTTCAATGAAGGCGTTAAAGTCATTGTAGTTCAGCTGTGAGAGATCTACCGGGGGTTCAGACTTAGGTTTGCAGGCGTTAAAAAGGTTGAATCCAATTAAAAGTCCGCCGCTTGCAAGAGATGAGGTGCGCATAAAAGCCCTCCTGCTAAATGTGTATGATGTATTTTCAGTTGACATGATTGATTTTTTTTAGTTCATTTTGCCTGCGGCAATCTCTACCGCTTTGTAAATGCGATTATAGGTGGCGCATCTGCAAATGTTTCCGTGTAAGGCATCCTTGATTTCTTCCTCGGAAGGATTGGGATTATTTTCCAGAAAAGCTGCGGCTGTCATAATCTGGCCGGCCTGGCAATAGCCGCATTGGGGAACATCCACTTCCCTCCAGGCCTGCTGCAGAGGATGCGTTCCGTCTTCTGAAAGTCCTTCAATAGTGGTCACTTTTTTTCCTTCGGCCTGAGCTACAGTGACACTGCAGCTGCGCACGGCATTTCCATCCAGATGCACGGTGCAAGCGCCGCACAAGGAAATACCGCAGCCATATTTTGTACCTACAAGGTCTATATGATCCCGTAAAACCCAAAGCAAAGGGGTATCCTCGCTAACGTCAACTGTGTGAGCAGTACCGTTAACTTGAAGTGAGTACGTTGGCATGTCTGTTGTTTTTAAGTGTTTAAGAATTGTTTAAGTATTTCTTAAAGGTATCAAAATTTAGGGCGAACAATTTCCATTTAACAAATCGTTAGATGTTAAATTTCAAAGCAGCGGTCAAATCGTGCTACGGATTATCAGTCCGAGTTCCAGAAAGTTCATAAAACTTAAAATTCCAAATTAAAGTTGTGGCGATAAGCTCATTACCCATTAACTCCTTTAAAAGAATGGATCCGATATAATTTTAATTCAATTCCGGCGTTCTTCCCTAAAATCACTAGAAAATGAAAACCTTCCTTAAATCTTTTGGAACTGCCCTTATTATTTTAATGATTTCTGCATGCGGCAATGCAGATGATGACGTTCAATTTGATCTGAACCAGAATGATCTGGGCCTCGGTGAAAACCCTGACAGTTGCCTGGGGTTTCCCGAAAATGAACTGCTGATCAATATCCAGGATCAATTCACCACACTTCCGGGCAAAGTCTCCGTATTCTTCCAGGTATCCGATACCGAGGGGAATCCGATACCGGGACTTGACGCAGAACAATTTACGATCTATGAACAAGGCAGGAATGATGAATGCTTTAATACCATTTCCAATTCGGAATCCTTTGCCAGGATCTCACCAAACTCTCAGATTTTTGTAAACAATACGATCCTCGTGCTTGATCTGAGCAACAGTGTGCTCAGCAATAGCCTGGAAGAACTAAAAACAGCGTCAAAAAGTTTTATCAGCAACGTAATGCCCATACAGACGGAGGAGTCCTACAAAATGGCCATCTACTGGTTTGATGGTGAGGATGTTCTGCATTTACTTCAGGAATCTACCTCCTCTGCAGATCTTTTGATTGAAGCGATTGAGAGCATAGGGCCTGATATAAGTAATGATCCTTCTACAGATTTATACGGTGCCGTCATCAAGAGTTCTGATCTTGCCGAGTCCATCCTTTCAGAAAATCTGGAGAATCGTATAATCGGTGCCGCTTCTGTGGTTGTATTCACGGATGGTACGGATCAGGCTTCCAGGTATTCAGAGGCATTAGCCCTGGAATCAGTTGAGCAGGCCAGCAGGAATATATCGTATTTCAGTATTGGTCTTGGGGCAGAGATTGACGCGGAGATATTGAATAAAATAGGAAAGACTTTTAGTGCATTTGCCGGCAATGAGGCGGAGTTGGAAGACGTTTTTCTTGAAATCTCACAAAAAGTCGCGGAACAAGCCAACAGTTTCTATCTCTTTGAATACTGCACTCCTAAGAGGGACGGCAGCGGTACAAGTAATCTGGCCATTGAGTTAAATGACGGCAATCGATCAGGTGCTGTCCAGACCAGTTTTGATGCTTCGGGGTTTACAGGAGGCTGTGAATAAGAAAATTAAATGATCCATTAGAAAGGCGCTATAGGCGCCTTTTTTTATGGAATTCTTCTCAATGAGGTAGGGTATTTAAGCCGTAGGTTGTTCTATCTATACAAAATCATCTGTTGCAACTTGACACATCCTAAAAACCAAAAATATGTTTAACGCTAAAAAAAATGCTATGGATGTTATTAATGAAATAATTCGGCAGAGTGCAATAGGACCTTTGTCCAGATGGTACAAAAGCTTGGTACTCTCAGTATTTTCTTCAATAGTTTTAACGTGTTTAACCATGTTGGTACTGTTGTTCACATACGGAGTAGAGCGATCGTTGACTTTCGGGTATTAATTCCTTCAGATCAAGTCTAAGGATACCACATATTGTTCTCAGAAATAACGCCTCAGATCGAGGCGTTTTTTTATGGACAAATTGCAAGGGTATTACAGCCTCAGAAATTAATTTAATTACTGCGGGGAGGGGGCTTTAGCCCCGTCCGGATTTTACGATGTTTTGGAGATAATAATCATGGCTGTAGATTCAGAACTCTTCTTAAGACTTCAAATTTTGCAGCAACGTAATAGCAGTAGTCTCCGCCGAAGATGCTTCATTCCAAACACAAAAAAAGCCTTCCAAAACCGGAAAGCTTATTTGTACAGGTGGAGAGACTCGAACTCTCAAGCCTTGCGGCACTAGTTCCTGATACTAGCGTGTCTACCAATTCCACCACACCTGCCTGCTGTCTGTGAGTCTCTTTGCAAGTATACTCCAGACCTCGTTGAATCAGTTCGCAAATTTAAATAATTAATATCTGATATCTCAAACTTTTGCAGAATTCTACCACCACTTATCGAAGCAATAGTCCATTGGGGCATCCGTGATCGCTTTTGCTGGCGAGATCAATTAAAAATCCATTGATTATTGCAAATTTCAACCGGCCTTCATTCTCCAGCATAAAAGTAGGATTGGCACCTACTCCAACCCGAAACTCGGGAAGTTCATACTTCTCAGAAAGTATGTTGATCGGTAATGGAGAATTGACAAATTTGGCAGGAATATCTTTAATTCGTACATAGGTATATCCCTCACTGAGTAGTTTCAGGATCCTTCCTTCATCCAGATCAGAGGGAGATTCGATAAGTTCCGGATAGATCTTGCCGGCCCGTATCTTATAGCCGCTTGCATCCATCGTTTCATAGCCGTAATAGGTAGAAAGATCACCCAGGTCTGATATCTGACTCTTGTACCAAAAATTCCTGTGGAACTGATCGTCAACTTCTATTCTATGGATCCCCAGATCCAGCACATAGGGCTGGCCCAGCAATTCATAGGTTACACCCTTAATTTTAAAGTCGAACAATTTGCGGTCATTTTCGGGAATACTCCAGTATGCATCCAGCGAAACAGACTTGTAACTGCCTGTAGCGATAGCATATAAAGCGGAAAGAATGCTCACGTAATTAAGCTTGCGAATTTCCTGTTTTTCAGTATCGGCAGGATAGCCACCCGATTCGATCAAAATAGTGCTGGTACCCCACTTCTGAATATTGTCTCCAAATGCGCGGGGCTCAAAATCATCATTGTATCGACCTACCTGACCCGGGGCATAATTCTGAATGATTTCATTC
>JBPEXP010000391.1:0-5755 GCA_052031475.1 Flavobacteriaceae bacterium
TACAGCTCAAAACATCAGATTAGAGTAGATCATGCTCTTCAGATCTTTGGGAAGCCCATCCCTGATATCCTCCATTTCACCTAGACTTACATATTTTCTCAGGTATATGAAGGTGGTATCAATGTATTGTTCCGCCAGATCATCATCGTATCCAAAATCATTCACAGCGGCAGGACCATCGTGTTTTCTGACTAATTCAATGAATTCAGGCATGCGTTTTACCTTGGGCTTATCTTTTTTGAGGCTCCATCCATTTACGTAAACAGCCTTGATGAACATGGGTAGCTGGGCGATCAGCTGCAAAGATTCTGCCGGACTGATGATATCCCTTAGCCCGTGCAAAATGGAGGTAAGGATCCTGCCAGCCCTATCCCGGTCTTTGGATAAATTCATTTCTTTGGCATACTCCTTCATAAAAGTGTTGCCCTCTGTCGCGTATTGATTAAAATTTAATGCCATGATATTATTTTTAAAAGGTGGTCTTCAAAAATGTAAATTCCCGGACACTCTGCAAATGACGCTTATCATATCATCATTATTCAGCACCTCTTTTTATCAGTCAATCAGATGTGTTATTTTAATTCTGGCGGGCACGATAATTCTGCACGCTGCCAGTATTCAGGCTTACCGGCCTAAAAAAATCATTTGAAATCCTAAATTTGCCACTATATTCCCAGTTCAATGAGCAAAGCCGTCTACATTGCCACTACTGCCCCTAATAGCGGAAAGTCTATAGTTTCCCTCGGGCTGATGCATATCTTATTAGGGAAGGCAGCCCGGGTGGGCTATTTCAGGCCTATTATCGATGATTATGAAGATGGAACACAGGATAACCACATCCGTACCATGATCCATTATTTTGATCTGCAATTAGATTATAAGGAGGCCTATGCATGTACCCGTAGCGAAGTGATCAAGAAACTCAATCAGGGTAGGGAAGATGAGGTATTGGATAAGATCATTGAAAAATACAAGGCCGTTGAATCCAAATTTGATTTTTTACTCGTTGAAGGTACCGACTTTTCAGGGGAAGGGGCGATCATTGAATGGGATATCAATGTACTGATGGCGAAGAATCTAGGTATACCTACCATCATCATTACCAGCGGTAAAGGCAAAACCCTGGAAGAATTTGTTAATGATCAATATCTGGCATATGATTCATTCCGTGATAAAGGGGTTGAAGTTCTGATGGTTATTGCCAACAAGGTGAGACCTGAAAATGTAGACATTGCCGTTAAAAGCTTAACCGCAAAATTGCCAAAAAAAGTACTGGTTGGAGCCATTCCCAGAAACCCTGTGCTGGGAAATCCCACTATGCGTGAGATCGTAGACGATCTGGATGCCGAGATACTCTTCGGTGAAGATTTTCTGAACAACCAGGTGAGCCATATTAGTGTAGGGGCCATGCAATTGAGAAATTATCTGACACACTTCAAAGATCAGGGACTGGTCATTACTCCGGGAGACAGGGCAGATATTATTTTGGGTGTGTTACAGGCCAACCTGTCTTCTAACTATCCCACTGCATCGGGCATAGTGCTATCGGGCGGGCTACTGCCGGAAGCGTCAATACTAAAACTTATCGAAGGTCTGTCTGAGATCGTCCCCATTGTTTCCGTAAAGGATGGTACTTATTTTACGGCCAACCGAGTTGGTTCGATCAAACCCAAAATTTACGCCGAAAATATCCGCAAGATCACTACATCCATTCAGGATTTTGAAACGTTTATTCCGGTAAATGCACTGGCAGAAAGACTGATTACCTTTAAAGCAAGTGGTATCACACCCCGAATGTTCCAGTTTAACCTGTTGCAGAAGGCACGGGATCAGAAAAAGAAGATCGTATTGCCTGAAGGAACCGATGAGCGGATATTGAAGGCTGTGGAAGAATTGCTGGACGCAGATGTGGCCGAGCTTGTAATCCTGGGGGATCCGGCACACATACGCGAACGCATTAAAATTCTGGACCTATCTATTGATCCTGGCAAGATCCAGATCATCAACCCGCCTGACTCTGAATATTTTGAAGACTATGCACAGACGCTGTACGAGTTGAGAAAACATAAAAACGTTGACCTCACAATGGCGCGGGATCTTATTTCAGACATTTCTTATTTCGGGACCATGATGGTCTACAAGGGCCATGCAGACGGAATGGTTTCAGGAGCTGTAAACACTACACAGCATACCATCAGGCCCGCACTGCAGTTTATCAAGACCCGCCCTGATGTTTCGATAGTCTCGTCGGTCTTTTTTATGTGCCTGGAAGACCGGGTTACCGTATATGGCGACTGCGCTATCAATCCGAATCCGGATGCAGAGCAGCTCGCCGAGATCGCGATCACCTCCGCAGCAACCAGCAAAGCATTTGGCATAGAACCCAAGATTGCCATGCTTTCCTATTCATCAGGGACTTCAGGTATAGGTAAGGACGTAGACAAGGTTCGTGAAGCGACGGCCATCGTTAAAAAAAGAAAACCGGATCTTAAGGTGGAAGGCCCAATTCAATATGATGCAGCCGTGGATATTGAAGTGGGCAGGGCTAAAATGCCCGATTCGGAAGTAGCCGGACAGGCCAGTGTTTTTATATTTCCAGACCTGAATACCGGCAACAATACATACAAGGCAGTGCAGCGCGAAACAGGTGCCCTGGCCATTGGGCCAATCATTCAGGGTCTGAACAAACCGGTAAATGATCTCAGTCGCGGTAGTACTGTGGACGATATTTTCAATACAGTGGTCATCACAGCCATTCAAGCACAGGGCCTGCACTAATCTCAGATCATAAATTTCTATGATGAAGATCCTCACTTTAAATTCAGGTAGTTCCTCAATAAAGTTTCAGCTTATAAGTATGCCTGAAGAAGTTGTCCTCAGCACAGGTATTGTAGAGCGAATCGGCAGCAAAGAGGCCGGCATGCGCTTTGAATCCAAAAGGGGCCGCATTTCTTCAACGGATGATATAAAGGATCACGTAGCCGGGCTCGAGAAAATTATCACCTATTTGCTGGATCCTGATAATGAACTTATCCTGGATACCCAGGAGATCAGGCTGGTTGGCCACCGTATCGTTCACGGGGGCGATAGTTTTTCAGAAACATGTCTGATTGACCAAACCGTCTTGCGCAATATAGCGGCCTATAACCCCATGGCGCCATTGCACAATCCCCACAATTTGAAAGGGGTAGAAATAGCTCAGGAACTTTTTCCTCATGCCTCGCAGGTAGCTGTTTTTGATACGGCTTTTCATCAGAGTATCCCGGCGGTAGCCCACAAATACGCCATACCAAAAGAGCTGTCCGAGAAACATAAACTCAGAGCTTACGGATTTCACGGAACCAGCCATTCATTTGTAGTAAAACAGGCAACCGCCTATCTGGAAAACAAGGCATCGAGAATCATTTCCATTCACCTGGGGAACGGCTGTAGCATTACCGCTGTAAAAGATGGCAAAAGTATGGATACCAGCTTGGGGTTCGGACCCTCCAACGGTTTGATCATGGGTACGAGAAGTGGCGATATTGACCATTCACTGATCTTCTACCTGGCCGGGCAATTGCAAATACCGCTGGATGAGATCAAGACTCTACTCGACAAAAAAAGCGGAATGCTGGGTCTCAGTGGCTATTCAGATTTAAGAGATATCCAGGAAGGGGCATCCAAAGGTGATGAGGACTGCCTGCTTGCCCTTCATATGAACGCCTACCGGATCAAAAAGTACATTGGCGCATATGCGGCCGTGTTAAATGGCATCGATGCCGTGATCTTCACAGCTGGCATCGGTGAGAACTCGAGCACACTTCGTGATCTGGTATGTGATAAAATGGAATACCTGGGTCTGGAATTAGACAAGAACCTCAATGAACGCCGTTCTGCGGAGATCCGAAGAATTGATTCAGGCAGGTTGGCGGTTCAGATCCTGGTAGTACCTACCAACGAAGAACTAGAAATTGCCAGGGAAGCGTATAAATTGGTTCAAAAGGAAGTAAATTAAATGCCCCCCAGACCAAATGTTACTACATGGACGACTATTGGAAATGGCTGGAGGGCATCTTGCTAGCAGAGATCTAACTGATCTCTACTGTCTTGGGTTCTCTTTTTTCTACGACTTCTTCCTTGAGCAATTTGAATTTTAGGATTCCATCTGCATACTTGGCCTTTATATCTTCCACCTTAACGTTTTCAGGCAGTAGTAGGGATCTTTCAAAGGCGTTGTAGCTGAATTCCCTTCGGGTAAACTCTTCTTCTTTTTCTTCCTTTTCTTTTGACTTTTCAGCCGCAATTACCAGATAACCTTCGTCTATGGTTACCTTGAAATCTTTTTTGTTAAATCCCGGAGCGGCTAATTCAATTTCAAAATGATCATTGGTCTCCTTGATGTTCAAGGCGGGCTCGCCGGTTCTGCCATTCCAAAATCGATCACTCAGCATACCTCTTTTCCAAAAGCGATTGTCGAAGAAGTCTTCCATATCAAAGAAATCCGAAGTGACCAAATTGGCGAATGGCCTGTTTCTTTTTCTGAATTTTACTAATGACATAATGCAATATTTTTAGGTTAAACTTCAAGACCTAAATCTACACATGACCAGTAAGTCAGGAAATGACGAGCGTCATTTCAACAAATAAAAATTGCAATGAATTCAGGGAGAAGAATGCCTATTTGAATTCGAGCGATCCCGCTTCTTATAAATGGCTATAAATCAAGAACCAGCTGAACCGGGCAATGGTCCGAGCCGTGATACTGCGATTCAATGGTAGCCGAACTGATCTTTGGTACCAGTGACTCACTGACCAGAAAATAATCGATACGCCATCCTACATTTCTTGCCCTGGCATTCATTCTGAAACTCCAGTAAGAATAAGCTACCTCTTCAGGGTGGAGCAGCCGGAAGCTGTCTACAAAACCAGCGGATATAAAGTTGTCCATCCCGTCGATCTCTACCTGGGTATATCCTGCAGTTTTGTTGTAATTGGCTTTGTCATTTTTAAGATCGATAGGCCTGTGAGCCACATTAAAATCCCCGCATGCAATGACCGGTTTTTTCTCCTGCTTTTTTTTCAGGTAGCTGAGGAAATCCTTGTCCCATTGCTCCCTGTAGTCGAGGCGGACCAGGGATTGGCCGGCATTGGGAACGTAAACATTTACCAGATAAAACTCTTCGTATTCCAGGCAGATGATCCTTCCCTCCTTATCATGCTCCTCAATGCCCATATCGTATTCGTGACTCAAAGGCTCAGGGCCGCTTAAGATGGCCGTGCTTGAATAGCCTTTTTTTTCTGCAGAATTATAGAAGCTATGGTACTGGCCCAAAGGCTCCAGCGCATTTGCTGCTTCGTCTTCCTGGGCTTTGGTTTCCTGAAGGCAAAGCACGTCCCAATCCAGTGACTTGGAAGATTCAAAGAAATCTTTCTTGGTAATGGCTCTAACTCCGTTGACATTCCACGAGACGAGTTTCATAAATAATAATGGATTTGAATGTATATCATTGACAGAATTTCAAAAGTATGAAAATACACCATATATTTGATGCCCCGCTCCCGCCCGCACAGAACAAGTACGTTCGGACGGGGTTTAGAGCGATTTAAATTTAGGGGTATTAGCTCAGTTGGTTTAGAGCGCTGCCTTGACAGGGCAGAGGTCACTGGTTCGAATCCAGTATATCCCACAAACAAAAACCACCGTTTTTGCGGTGGTTTTTATTATTCAGAAACGCGTCAAGATTTTAGTTTTGTAAGCGTTTCTGAATAATAA
>JBPEXP010000392.1:0-2504 GCA_052031475.1 Flavobacteriaceae bacterium
AAGCCCAGTTTGCGCATCATAGGCAGCTTATCTGCGCTGTCTACACCGCATACATGGACATTTTTGGTTTTAGCGATCTGAAGCCCCAGGGTTCCTACCCCTCCACCGGCACCGTTGATCAGGAGGCTTTTTCCATCCGCGAGCAGTTCGTTGGCAACAAGTGCCTGGTAGGCCAGCAAGGCAGCGTGCGGCAGGGAAGCAGCCACCTCAAAACTCATAGGATCCGGCATTTTACGCAAAGCGGAAGGCGGAAGACAGACGTATTGGGCCCAGGCACCCAATCCAGATTCGGAAATATCACCATAGACACGATCACCGGGCTTAAATGTATCTACCAATTTACCGGTGCTTTCCACTATTCCTGAAAGCTCTGCACCAAATACCTTGATTTTCGGCTTCCTAAGACCGAACATTATTCTGTAGAGATAAGGTTTACCCCTGCAGAGGGCCCAATCCCAATCATTGATCGCAGTCGACTTTACCTTTACAAGCACCTCGTTATCTAAAGGCATAGGCTTAGGGATATCTGCAAGTTGTAGAGAGTCCGCAGGTCCATAACTTTTGCAAACAATCGCTTTCATGTGGTTTTGAGAATTGTCCATCAGAATTTTAATTCGAGGACTTCAGCAGGTTCAAGACGATTCCAACGGAGCAACACTCCCTTGAGGCGTATTTGAATACTTCGGATCGATTGTATACTCAATTTGCCTGGGAAAGGAAGATTGTTTTCCTCGAGGATGGTAGAGAGGCTTTTTAAAATATCACTTTCAGACATTTGGCCATCTGAGGCCAGCTGCAACAGGTTTACTATATGTTCAGTTTGCAGGGCTTCAGCTGGTAAGTTGGAAGGTATAAGCTCATTCGGCCGTTGGTCCCGTGGCAGCTCAAAATCGCCTATATTAAATCCTGCAGCTACCAGGCCGTAAAAGGCTTTGTTAAACTTTAGTTCAGTCTCTACCACATAATGGGCCAGGTCATGGAACTCAATAGCAGGATCGATCCTGGTCCATGTACTGCTGCCGTCTTCCCGTATACATTTAAGTATGCTTCGTTTTTGAGCAGAACCTTTGGTAAACTGGATAAGCATGAGTTTATTTTGAAGGAGATAGACTCATCACTCTTTATTCTTCTTGTAAAAAATCTTGTTGACGATCTTCCACTGACCATCAATTTTAAGCAGATTCATATAATCGATGAAGTAGAAGCCCGGATATTCTATTTCGAGCTGGGCATTGGCGGCATTACCCGTTATGCTTACGGCTATTATTCGGGTTTTCCGGTCTTGTGCTGGTCCCGGCTGCATGCGCTCCCTGAAGAATTCCACCGCATTTACTTCTGTATAATTATCACCGATATACTTCATGCTGGCGCCGGGGTGAAATGCTTTTTCCAGCGTTTCAAAATCATTGTTGGTCCCTCCTTCAAGGTAGTAATTGAGTGTTTGCTCAACCAGTACATATTCGGAATCCTGAGCACTTAGAAAGCTGACATAGATAAGGGAAAGGCCCAGAGCCCAAGCTAATCGTTTCATTGCTGTCTATTTTATTAATTGATGGATAAAAGGTAAAAAATATATAACTGCTTACCCGTTCTTTAATAAAAGATTAGTGTTAGGCAAGTTTTTTGCCCTGAATGCGGCTCATCGACCTTAATCTTTTTCCATCAAACTGATGGCAAATCCGCCTCCCGGAGCAAGCTTAAAAGTTACTTTACTGTCTGCACTGACTTCGCTGGTCTCAATTTTTATGTCCGTGGGATTATCGCGGTAATGGGCTTCATCTCCATCGGTATAAAATACCGCATCGTAAGACTGGCCACTTTCAAGAAAGCTAAAATCTATTTCCAGTTCTCTGGCGTTCTCATCAGTGATCCCGCCTACAAACCAGTTTCCGGTATCCCTTTCCTGGCGTGCGATGCTCACAAAGTCACCCACTTCGCCGTTGAGAACAACAGTTTTGTCCCAATCCACTCCAACGTCCCGGATAAACTGCAGGGCCGGTTGTCCATCGTAGTTTTGGGGCAGGTCACAGGCCATTTGAATCGGACTGTAAATGACCACGTAGAGCGCCAGCTGCTGCGCCAGAGTTGTATTGATCTGATTCTCCGGTTTGGCCGGCAGGCTCATCTCAAAGGCTCCCGGAGTAAAGTCTATAGGCCCGGACAACATCCTGGTAAAGGCCACAATGGGCAGATGTTCCGGTGGATTTCCACCATCGCTCGCCCAGGCGTTAAACTCCTGTCCTCTTAGGCCTTCCCTTGAGATGGCATTGGGATAAGTACGCCTTAACCCCGTGGCTTTAATGGGTTCATGGGCATTGATGGCCACTTGATGCTCCGCTCCGTGTAGAAGGACTTTCCTGTAGTGATTCACCATCCACTGGCCGTGGTGATATTCTCCTTTGGGGATCAATTTGCCCACGTAACCGGTCTTCACTGAATGGATCCCGTGTTTTTGCATGAGATCATAAGCAGCATCGAGCTGCTGCTCATAAGTACGCGGAGCG
>JBPEXP010000393.1:0-2306 GCA_052031475.1 Flavobacteriaceae bacterium
CCTGTACAGGAAGAATTATTTAAAAAGGCCTCCTTGAGTGAGGACATTGATCACGTATTTTTCAGTGCCAATGAAGATCCCTACCCCGATCTTTTGGTGGTAAGCGGCGGCAATGAGTTTAAAGAAGGGCCAAACTTGCAACCACGGCTTTACATGAACAATAATGGCGTATTCTCTTTTGATCCGACTGCATTTGAAGGTGTAGGCGTAAATGCATCGCGGGTAAAAGCCCTGGATTTTGATCGCGATGGAGATGATGATATTTTGATCACATCAGACCAGGTCCCCCATTATTTTGGGGAAACTCCAAGGCAATATCTTTTTGAAAACCGGAACGGCAGTTTTGTGGATGTTACAAAGCGTACAGCCCCTGCGCTTATGGAAGTAGGTCAGGTAAATGATGTACTATGGGTAGACATAGATGGTGATGGCAATGAAGAATTGATACTCGCCGGTCCCTGGATGACCATAACAATCTTAAATTTTGATGGAAAGCAATTTGAGATCGTAGAATCGACCGGATTGGAAGATACCTCCGGTTGGTGGGAATCCCTGGCAAGTGCGGATATGGACGGAGATGGAGACCTGGATATAATTGCCGGAAATTGGGGACAAAACAGCAAATTCAGGGCTTCAATAGATGAGCCCATAACACTATACTGGTCAGATTTCGATGATAATGGCACCTACGACCCAGTGGTTACGTACTACCATATGGGCAAAGAGACCCCGTTTGCTTCAAAAGATGAATTGAGTAAGCAAATGCCCTTTTTAAATCGGGAATTTCTTTCATATAAGAAATTTGCCGAGGCAGATCTGGAAGAACTTTTCTCCTCAAAAGCATTGAGAAATGCAGAAAAGAAGCAACTCTATACCCTTGCCAGCATCTATATCGAAAACAAAGGTGGGGGTAAATTTTCCTGGAGCGAATTACCACCTGCCGCACAGGTGACACCAATTACTGATTTATACCTTGAAGATTTCAACAAAGACGGCTATCCCGATATGCTGGCTGTCGGAAATCGCCATGAAATTAGTACCCAATTAGGTAGGTTAGATGCCTCTCATGGGCTACTTTTGCAAAATGAAAAAAACGGGGGTTTATCCTGGATAAAAGGGGCTTTACCCGATATTCCCGGACAGGCAAGAAATATTGCCCGAATTAACATCGGGAACCAATCGCACCTCATTGTCACCCGAAATAATAATACCCCCATTGTTTTACAGCTAACGAGCTATGAAGATGAATCGAATCGCTAATCGAATTGTCCCATTTGTATTGATCGCCTTATTATTCACCCAATGCGATTCTGGTGAAAATAATTCGGGGGAGGATGATGGTGAAGCTAATAAATTGTTCACCCTGCTCTCACCTTCACAAACCGGTGTGAATTTTGTCAATGAAGTAGAAAACCAAAAGGATTTCAACATTTTCAAGTATCGGAATTTTTACAATGGCGGAGGAGTAGCTATTGGCGACATCAACAATGACGGTCTTGCAGATATCTACCTCACAGGAAATATGGTAAAGAACCGGCTCTATCTCAATAAAGGTGATCTCACTTTTGAGGATATATCGGAATCTGCAGGTGTTACGGGAAACAAACCATGGTCTACGGGCGTGGTTATGGTAGATATCAATGCCGATGGGCTTCTGGATATCTACGTGAGCAATGCCGGAAATATGGAGGGCAATAACCACGACAATGACCTCTATATTAATAATGGTGACTTTACATTCTCAGAACAAGCAGAAAAATACAACCTTGCAAAAACTGGTTTCACCACGCACGCCACTTTCTTTGACTACGATAAAGACGGGGATCTCGATGCTTATATACTAAACAACAGCAATATCCCTGTTAGCAGTTTGGGTTACGCTGAGCAACGCGAGATCAGGGCCCAGGATTGGGAAGGTGTGCCCGATATCTTTAAAGGTGTTGGTGATATGCTGTTAAGAAACGACGGAGAAGTTTTTACCGACGTGAGCGAAGAAGCCGGAATTTACGGTAGTCTTATAGGTTTTGGGCTCGGTGTAATGGTAACAGATATTAACAAAGACCTCCACCCGGACCTCTACGTTTCTAACGATTTTTACGAAAGGGATTATCTATATATCAACAACAGGGATGGCACGTTTACTGAATCGATTAAGGACTATACCGGTCACTTGTCCCTCTCGGCCATGGGTATCGACATTGCTGATATTAATAATGATATGAACCCGGAGATCTTCATCACGGATATGCTCCCCGAACCGGAGGTGCGTGTAAAATCGGTTATGGAATTTGAGGGATACAATATCT
>JBPEXP010000394.1:0-3124 GCA_052031475.1 Flavobacteriaceae bacterium
AAAAAGTGTTACCTGAACTGGAATAAAGATTCGGTAGATGACAAGGTGATATTTAAACACCTCTACGAATTAAGTGATGGCAAAATAGACCTGGCTTCTGACGGGGAAAACCTCACAGAAAGCGGACAATTTCTTAAAAACCGGTCTTCTAAATCCAATAGGGGAGGATCGGATAAAAAAAGGCAACGCGGTTCAGGCCGTAAAAAGCGGTATTAACAGCGGTCATTTAGATGGGGACATTTGTTATAGAAGGGGGACACAAACTTCACGGTGAAATCACCCCACAAGGCGCAAAAAACGAAGCTCTGCAAATCCTTTGCGCAGTGTTGCTCACACCTGAAAAAGTTACTATTAAGAATATTCCTGATATCCTTGATGTGAACAAGCTCATCCGCTTGCTCGAAAGTCTTGGGGTAAAGGTTGAAAAATTAGGTGAAGGTGAATATTCATTTCAGGCAGACGACCTGGATCTCGATTATCTGCAATCCGAAAAATTTAAAGAAGACGGTAGCGGTTTAAGGGGATCAATAATGATAGTTGGCCCATTATTGGCCAGATTTGGAAAAGGATATATACCTAAACCCGGCGGGGATAAAATTGGCAGGCGCCGCTTAGATACCCATTTTGAGGGATTTATAAATTTAGGTGCCAAATTCAGGTATAACAAGGAAGAACATTTCTACGGGGTAGAATCGTCCGGACTAAAGGGGACTTATATGCTGTTGGATGAAGCCTCCGTGACCGGTACTGCCAATATCGTGATGGCTGCAGTACTAGCTGAGGGCATGACTACGATTTACAATGCCGCTTGCGAACCCTATTTGCAACAGTTGTGTAAAATGCTGAACAGAATGGGGGCTAAAATCACAGGGATTGGATCTAATCTCCTTGAGATTAAGGGGGTAGATTCACTGGGTGGAACTACGCATACCATGCTACCCGACATGATTGAAATTGGAAGTTGGATAGGCCTTGCAGCCATGACCCAGAGCGAGCTTACAATTAAAGATGTAAGTTGGGATAACCTCGGCCAGATCCCTAAAGTTTTTGAACGATTGGGTATTCAAATGGAAAGGCGCGGAGACGATATCTATATCCCTGCCCATACCAATGGTTATGAAATTCAAAATTACATCGACGGATCCATTCTTACTATTGCCGATGCCCCATGGCCAGGGCTAACACCAGATCTCTTGAGTATAATACTGGTTATATCAACCCAGGCGAGGGGAGAAGTACTTATCCATCAGAAAATGTTTGAAAGTCGGTTATTCTTTGTAGACAAGTTAATTGATATGGGAGCCAAGATAATATTGTGTGATCCACATCGCGCAACAGTAATCGGTCATGATTTCCAATCTACTTTGAAAGCCACAACTATGGTATCGCCGGATATCAGGGCAGGTGTATCACTGCTCATTGCGGCGCTATCTGCAAAAGGGACTTCCACTATCCACAACATTGAACAGATAGATAGGGGTTACCAGCACATCGATACCCGACTTAAGCGTATCGGGGCCCGGATTACAAGGCTGAATTAATCTATTTCTTTTTCTACGAGTTTGCCATCGGGATATAGCGCAAAGCGTCCTCTATCTTTTCCGTGAACAGGACCGTTATTAGGCCAGGGCCATCCACCGAATTCTGTACGACCGTATTCCCTCATTGCGTCTCTGATTTCATCATGGGTATTCATTACGAAAGGTCCGTGTTTGGCAATTGGTTCTTCGATGGGTCTTCCTTCCAACAATAAACAGGAAACTGGACCGGCTACACTTTTTAGCTTAACACTTTGAGCTGGATCCAATACAAAGCCGTTAAGGCTGTTGTAGATTTCTCCATTCAGTTCCATACGATCGCCTTCAAAGAAATATAGAGAACGACCAATAGCATCATTTGCAGTCGGGACGATGAATTCAGATTCTTTTTCGAGGTTAATTATCATAATATTCACCCCATTATCGGGGTCTGCCGCCCACGAATCGGGTGGAGGAGGGGCAGCATGGGCATCACCGTATTTTCCGGCAACCAGCTGAATTGTAACACCATCTTCTTCAAGGATTGGGATTTCTTCAGACCATAGCATTTTAAAATGTGGCGGAACAAGCTTGTTTTTGGCAGGAAGGTTTAACCAGATCTGGAATAGTTGCAGCGGGTTATCCCTATCCTCGCGAAGCAGCGGGAACATCTCGGCATGAAGTACCCCCTTTCCTGCTGTCATCCATTGCACATCCCCATGACCAAATCTGCCTGCAGCACCTAGAGAATCTGAATGGTCACAGAATCCCTGATTTACTATTGTTACTGTTTCAAATCCTCGGTGAGGATGTTGCGGAAAACCGGGAACCACATTGCCATGGTACATCCGCCACGGCAAGTCGGGATCGAAATCATTACCGATGGGCCGACCTGAAAGTGAATCAGCCGGGCCAAGGTCTTTATTCCCCTTAGGATAACGGTCAAAATGATAAGCACAGAACAAGAAAGGGTCCTGGGTAGGCCACATCAATTTCAACGAAAAAAAACTTTTTACTGCTTCAGTCATAGTTAATTTCCAATTGGTGGTGGGCCTTCAGGGACAATGGCTTTATAAGTATCCCCATTTCGCCTTTCCTCAAATTCTTTCTTTACAGCCGTTATCAGGGCGGGATCTTTGTAAAGATCTACCATAGTCATCGCCATTGCTTTTGCAGCGTATACCAATCCTTTGTGACCGATGCTCATCCCGCCACATGCCACAACGGCCCATGAATGCCACGGAGTATCCTTGGGTGCCGTTGTTACACTGAGATTAATGTTGGGCACATTCCAGCTAACGTCTCCAACATCGGTGGAGCCTCCACCGGGGTGTTCCTGGGTTTCTTCCATAGGTTTGATTTCGCTGTCCATACCAACCTGCGGTTTCCCTGTAACTTCCTGTATTTTTTTTCCAAATGCAATTTCCTCCTCGGTGTAGCTAATCGGCCCAAGGTATTCCAGGTTTTTTTGTAGAATTTCTCCGCCCGTTCGGTTAACGAGGACTTCGTAAATACCGGAGATCAATGAAATTTTGTGGGATACATTGGCCATAATTGCAGCTCCTTCTGCCATAGCTTGTACGCGTTCATATACCGGCATCATGCCA
>JBPEXP010000395.1:0-2799 GCA_052031475.1 Flavobacteriaceae bacterium
TTTTACCGAACACATGATTATAGTAAAGTATAACATGTTCTAAGTATTACTTCCCTCCAAAACGAAGTAATCAGATTAAAAAGGATAGGCGTGCACCTGTCCTTTTTTTATTTATTAAATAGGGATTAATTCTTGGATTTTCATCAAATTGATCATTGTTAGAAGTTAAGTTAGTCATTCCTTATTTTGGTTTTCCAATTTGGTTAACCAAACTGGTTTACCAAATATATGTTATTTTTTGGTTAAACCAAATTATTTTGGCATTTTAACATAATCAGCTCATAAAATCTTCTCTGATGGGGCTGAAAACATCTATTAAAACCCCGTCTTCCAAACAAATAGCTCCATGTCTCACATTAGGTGGGATATAAAATGAGTCTCCTCCCTGCACCATTTTAGTTTCATCACCGATGGTCAGTTCAAACTTGCCGCTTACCACATAGGTAACCTGAGAGTGATAGTGTTCGTGCATCGGCCCGATACCACCTTTGTCGAATTTCACATTTACCAGCATGATCTTGTCGTCATAACCCATGATTTGGCGCTGTACACCTTCACCAACCACTTCCCATGGGGTTTCATCGCCAAATATGAACTCTTTGCTACTTCCAAAACTTTTCATAATTCTGTCTTTAATTGATTTGATTATAGTGATAAGGTCCTTCCCACTCGAAGACCTCATTCTTTATTTTTATTTGATGCCTCTTTGTCTCGGAAGCATCTTGGTTTGATATAATCAGGATCTTATTTTTCCCCATTACATGCTGAATTTTTACTGCCGTATATTCCTCATCACTATGAATAATTTCCAATCCTGATACATTGCTGTATGCATTTACCGCAATTTCTGATACAGGGCTATAATGACCATGAGCCTCAATAAGAGAGACAAATACCGTGTTTTTTGCATTAATCCTGCGCAACATAAATGCAGCGTCTCGTCTAAGATTAAATTGGGGATCATTAGCTCCTACCCTGGTAAAAAGAAGTTCATCAGAAAGCTTAGTAGCGGACGTTAAAGAGTAAAAATTAGCATCTCTGAGCCAAGACATCTGTGCCTTCCCACCGGAAGCTTTACCCCTACCTTCAAGATATAGATGTTGGTATCCATGATCTGATCCCAATGCTCTTAAAGCATCAGGCGAATCGTATTCAAAATTCACCTGCATCAGCTGACCCATAAAATAATAAGGCAGATCATATCGGTTCTCTGCGTTCGATGATATTCTGAATACATCCAAGACGAGGGGCCGTTCAAATCCATCATCACGAAACATAAGCATTGTCCGGTGCATCTCCGTACCAGGATAGGCATTGGTCTCCTTGGCGCTTACTCCCTGTACATTCTCATTCTCCGCATCAAAAAAATGAAGCTCTGAGTGATGTTGACTGCCTAATTCGTATTTACCTGTAAAATGCGAAATCTCATTTTGTATCAAAGTGTTGTGTGCAATGGTCTGTTTAGCCCAGCTTTTATTTTCCGGGAGATAATTTCCGCCGCCTTTTTGTTCTATGTTGACAAATCTTGCCATTCCGTAATCTTGCAGCACATCCTCACCGCCGTCATATAGCATAAAGGAAAGTTTGTCATAATGTCCGTGGCTCAATCCCTGCGCCGTATACTTAAAGACAAGTTCCAACTCATCCATCCTCAGTACGGCAATGCCCCCATGTTTGCCATCAGCCCCATCCGAATAATTGACGGATTTCTTTACATAGGGCTTTGCTCTCCCAGTATGGATAGCCCGGGCAACTTCCAAACCAGAGTCGTCCAATACCACCCTGTTCTGTTCTTTTGCAATACTGAGAAGTTGTGTGTTTTTGTTGCCGTAATGATAGGCGATATCCACGGCGGTGACTAGTTCCCTGGAATGGTATGACATGCCTTTCTGCGCATCGTTCAACGGAAAGAATTCTCCATCTTTATCGGAAAGGTCTATAAGGGTCTTTACAGATTTAAGCAATACACTGTCCTTATATTCAAAGATTTTCAATTCTGGCTTCATGTTGTGCAATCCCACCGCAAAGATCAGGAAGGGATACATGGCATAACGCTGATAATAAGGGCCTTCCGTATAATAACCATCGGGCGAAAATGGTTCTTCCAGGTTGGCTAAAAACCCAGCCTTGCCTTTGGTGAAAAGGTACCCCCCGTCATCGTCCTTGGCCTCGTAATCCAATTCCACATCCTTTAATCCGTACACCGCTCTGTTTATTAATTCCTCATCATTCATCACCAGACCTATCATGCCCACAGCCGCATTCCCCCAGGTACTGTGATTGTGAACCCGGTTAAAAAATTTGGGGTTTTCCAAAGAGATAAAATCTGCAAATGGTCGGAAAAGATTTTTTTCAAGCTGCATCCTTTCTTCTTCAGATAACCACTCATATATACAATCATAGGCCTGGCTCACATAGACCAACCAATTAGAGTCGTTGAGGCATTGCCAAAACAGCTTGCCACGGGCATACGATCTTTCTTTGGGATGCTTTGGTAAATCCTTGTACATGGCCTCGTACTGAAACAGCATATCACGTATGTAAACAGCATATTTTTCGTTTTGCAGGATTTGAAAAAGCAATCCGGCTTTTTGCAACATCAGGAAATTACGCTTATGCCGTTCATGAGTATATCCCCCTGAATAATCTATGGGAATAGGTGTCTCAATGCCCGATGCCATTTCCGCATCAACTTCCGCTTGTACTTCTTTCAGTGAGTTGTCAAATAACGGGACAGTCCCCAGAGCAGCTCTTATTTCCTCCACACCTTTTTTGGTAATTATGAGGCTGGGGTGTTCC
>JBPEXP010000396.1:0-2796 GCA_052031475.1 Flavobacteriaceae bacterium
CATTCTCAGGCAATTTTTTTCGATCAAGTGCCACCAGTCATGAAATATTCTCAGCATATGCGGATTTTGATTGAAAAAAAACCGGCAGATATGTACTTCTATTGAGAATTATATATCAGAAAAATCTTACAATTTGATACTTTTCTTTTATTATTTAGACAACCTTCCTGCAATTTTGGTGAGTTATTTTTCCAGTTCACACATATAGAGTGGTATCGGAGAAGACTTGCCCCGGAGCGGTATACTACCCATTTCAATAAATTGCCACGGTGATTTTTCCTTCAATTTATTCCGGAGATCTTCCGAGATAAGCATTCGGCAATCATAGGTGTTGCACAGTGATTGTATCCTGGCTGCAGTGTTCAGTACATCGCCCGAATAAATGATCTCCTTTTTAATGGTCCCGATCTCACCAGTTGTCACTTCTCCCACATGCAAACCGGCCTTGAATTCCGGTAAAAATCCGAATGCAGACAGGTACGATTCGCGCGCACTTTCAATAGCTGAGTCTATTGCATGAAAGCATTCGATACAATTGTTCCTGAGCAACCCGTCTTTTTCTGTCCAGGATACAACAATTTCGTCACCCACGTATTGATAGACCTCCCCCAGGGTATTCAGAATGGGGTCCGTCATATCGGCAAAATATTTTTTGATCAGCTCAAAATACCGCGCATGACCCATTTTCTCTGCGATGGTTGTAGAAGACTTCATGTCCAGGAACATGAAAATTCGATTTTCCTTCTTAGGCCTCGAGTATTTTCCAAAGGTGTAGTTGTAATAGACATTGTTCCCGACAAAATCCCGGATCTCAGAGAAAAAGAGGGCTATGTCCAGAATTACAAAAATGTAGAGGACCAGGCTCCAAAAAGCAAAATTTAGAAAGAATTGTTCTAAGCTGACCATCACCTGATCACTCCAGGGAGCAGCATTGTACCTGATCGCATTAATAACCAGGGTAAGGAGCACCATAAAGAGCACGATCATGATCAGGTAGAGAATTCCCTTGAATAAGATTTTTGTCCAGAATGGCCAGCTGCTCAGCTTCTTCTTCAGCCAGGTAATCTCTACCCATCCCTGAAAGACGCCCATAAAAAAGCTGCCTACAGGTGCAACAATCAGCGAGGTAAGAAAATCATATTTATTAGCGGTGGCCGGGTAATAATCGCTTGCACCAAGGATACCTTTTTCGATGATGACATATACAAATCCAAAAAAGGCCCATATCAGGCCAAAGATAAGTGCTTGTTGAAAGTGGAGTCGATATTGTCGACGAGAGGGCATTGATTAAAGTTAATTAAAAGGATGAAAATATAAAATGCGTTCAAGCTACGACCATAAACCTCTGCAGTAATCCTTAGGTGTTTGGTAAAGCAGCTTAATAATATGGTAGCCCGAAGAAGGTATAGCAAAAAAACCTATTTTTAGGGTTCCACTTCAACCGCAACCAAACTAATTGATCACATGTCACAAATTTCTATCAGTTCTGTCAAACCCCGCCTGAGTTTCTGGCAAATATGGAATATGAGCTTCGGCTTTCTGGGTATCCAGTTTGGCTTTGCCCTGCAAAACGCCAATGTAAGCCGCATATTTGAAACCTTGGGGGCTTCCAAGGACGAATTACCCATCCTGTGGCTTGCTGCACCGGTAACCGGATTATTGGTACAGCCTATAATTGGATACTACAGCGATCGCACCTGGCACGCCAAATGGGGAAGGCGCCGACCTTATTTTGCCATTGGAGCCATCCTGGCTACCCTGGCCCTATTTGGAATGCCCAATTCTTCTGTGCTGTGGATGGCTGTTATTATGCTCTGGCTGATGGATGCATCAATAAACGTAAGCATGGAGCCATTCCGTGCCTTTGTGGGCGATATGCTGCCCAACGAGCAACGGACCAGTGGTTTTGCCATGCAGAGCTTTTTTATTGGGCTGGGCGCCATTATTGCCTCTGCCCTCCCCTACGTAATGACCAACTGGTTTGGAGTAAGCAACGTGGCTGCAGAGGGCGGCATACCCGATTCGGTCAAATGGTCTTTTTACCTGGGTGGTATCGCCTATTTTACCGCCGTGATGTGGACCGTATTCAAAACCAAAGAATATCCGCCAGACGATATTGAGAAACTCAGGGAAGAAAATGCTTCCAAAGGCGTTTTCACCGGATTGAAGGAATCATTTATGGGCATCTTTAAAATGCCCAGGACCATGGTACAGCTAGCATTCGTCCAGTTCTTTTCATGGTTCGCCCTTTTTGGGATGTGGATCTATACCACTTCGGCAGTGACCAGTCATATCTATCAGACAGCAGACACCAAATCAGCTCTTTACAATGAGGGCGCCGATTGGGTAGGAATATGCTTTGCTGTTTATAATGGAGTGGCTGCCATTGTGGCTTTTCTGCTACCGGTTGTAGCCCGAAGGATCAGCCGGAGGATGACACACCTGGTGGCCCTGATCCTTGGAGGCATCGGGTTGATCTCCGTGTATTTTATCTCGGATCCCAACCTACTGCTTATTTCCATGATCGGTGTAGGGATTGCCTGGGCCAGCATCCTTTCCATGCCCTATGCGATGCTCTCCAGCATATTGCCCGCTGATAAGATGGGCTATTATATGGGGGTTTTTAATTTCTTTATCGTTATTCCACAGATCGTTGCGGCCGGCATCCTCGGATATATGCTGAAGAATTTCTTTGGCAACGTTTCGATCTATGCCCTCATCATCGGCGGTGTATCGATGGTCCTGGCAGGATTCCTGTGTTTAATTGTTCAGGACAATGAGGTAACTGTGGATTTC
>JBPEXP010000397.1:0-19414 GCA_052031475.1 Flavobacteriaceae bacterium
ACTTCATTCTGGACTACCGGCGGGATCAGAGGAAGTAAAAAATCTGCTTCTGATTTTCAGCCGAGAAGTTTTAATATGGGACTGTCCCGGCAGGCCTTTGAGGCATCGGGAGGATTTGGCCATATACACCCGGGTGAGGATCCGGATCTAAGTTTGCGCCTGAAAGATCTGGGGTTCAAGACCCGCTACTTTCACCGCGTTCAGGTTATCCATAAAAGAAGGATCAGCTGGGAATCGTTTTTTAAACAAATGAAAAAATTTGGCTTGGCCAGACCCATCCTCAACAAATGGCATCCCGGTAGTGCACACATTACTTACTGGTTTCCCACTTTCTTCACACTGGCCTTGTGGGCGTCAATCATCCTGGGAATACTTGGCTATTTCTGGCCACTGCTGTTATTCGCGGCTTATTTTCTGGTCGTATTTCTGGATTGCTCACTAAAAACAAAGGAACTGACAATTGGCTTAGCGGCCATTTGGGCTGTCCTTGTACAGTTTACTGCGTACGGCTATGGTTTTCTCAAGTCATTTATCTTGGTTAATTTTAGTAAAAAGAAGCCTCAGGAACTGATTCCCGAATTATTCTTTGAACCTACTTTAATGTGAAAAAGAAATTGAACAACAGCAGCAATAAGAGAAAGGCCAACATATTCATTGTATTTCTCATATGTTCCGCTGGCATTTGGCTTATTAGTAAGTTGTCTGAAGACTATGCTCAGAACACATCTTTCGAGCTCAGTTTTCATAATAGCCCGGACAGCCTGTTGCTTACTTCCTCCTCAAAGGAACAGATAGATACGCGTTTGCAGGCTTCCGGATTCAGGTTTCTGAGCTTTAATTTCGGGAAGCGGGATGTGCGGATAGATCTGGGTAATCTTCGTCGGTCCGGCAACAGGTATTTCATCCCCAGGGAAGAATACCAGAAACAGGTGGAGAGACAATTGCCCGGTAATATAAGCCTGCTAGCGATAGATCAGGATACACTGTTTCTCAACTTTAAAAAGCTTTACAGCAAAGAAGTGCGGGTGAGTCCTCAAATTAACCTGGACCTTAGTCAAAATCACCTGCTGGAGGGCCAGCTGGTGGTTGAACCTTCAACCATTGTATTGAAAGGTCCGAGGAACGAAATAAACAAAGTAGATCAGGTCTTTACCGAAGTTAAGAATCTATCCGCTGTTTCGGAGAGTTTTGACACTTCTTTAAAACTACAGAAGGATCCGCAATGGTCCTACACGACCTTTTCCGAAGACCAGGTCCGGGTTCAAGGAAAGGTGGTGCGTTTTTCCGAACAACTGATCGAGGTACCGGTAAGAGTGGTTAACTTGCCGGAAGGCCTGGAAATCAAAACATTTCCCAATGTCATTTCTATTTTGTGTAAAGCCAGTATTGACCGTCTTAAAAGCCTCAGACCTCAGGATTTTGAGCTGGTTGCCGATTTTAATGCTACCTCGGATGCAAACAAACCCCTGGAAGTACGACTATTGTCAAAACCAGAGGATGTATACGATGCGCAACTCTCTGTAGACAAGGTAGAATACATTTTGATAAGGCGATGATGATCATAGGTTTAACCGGGGGCATTGGCAGTGGAAAAACCACGGTAGCTAACATGTTTAGATCGCACGGAATCCCCGTATACAATTCTGATCAGAGGGCTAAAGAATTGATGACGGATTCTGAAATACTCGTAGCCGAAATTACGGACCTGATAGGGGATAAGGCTTATAACGAAGGGGCACTCAACAGAGACTTTATCGCCTCTGTGGTATTTAACAACAAAGATCTGCTGAAACAACTCAATGAGATTGTCCACCCAGCCGTAAAGGACGATTTTAAAGAATGGGCCTCCATACAAACGAGTCCCTATGTCATCCAGGAGGCGGCCATCCTTTTTGAGAACGGGTCTTACGAACATTTTGACAGGATGATCCTGGTAACGGCACCCAAGCAAACAAGACTAAAACGCATTATGAGCAGGGATGCAGTTACTGAAGATCACATCATGGCCCGAATGGAGCACCAGTGGGAGGATGATAAAAAAAGACCGCTTTCCCATTTTATAATCGAAAACACAGACCTGGAAAAGACTGCCCAGCAGGTTGAGGAAATTCATAAAAAACTCTCTGAACTATCGGTCAATAAAGGATTTTAACATTTTTGTTAAGGTTTGGTTAAACAGGTAATTGGCCAAAAGTTAAATTTTTAATTTTACGCGAGATGAATAAGAGATTATTTGTTCTTCTGGTCATTTTGATGAGCCTATCTCTTATTGGGATCATATCGGTACAGCTGTACTGGATCAAGAGTTCTGTAGAGGATAAGGAAGAACAATTCTCCACCGCGGTTGCTGAAGTCCTGAATAAGGTTACAGATAAGATTGAAGACCGCGAAATGAAGGACTATTCTAACCGGTTCCTGAACCTCAAGGATAGTATTGGCGAATTTAAGAGTTCGCATTTAAGCAATATTTTCTTCATTGATCGCGATTTAAATTCCAATGAGATACTTTTTTATTCTCATGGTATCCTGGAAGAAGATTACGATATAGCATCTACGTTCTTTGACAATGGTAATGGTAGTGATACCACCACCATAAAGAATTATACCAGCAAGCGAACGAAGACCATATTTAAAGAAGAATTCGGTCTGGACGGCAAGCGATACAGATTGAACCCCATCCAAAAACTGGAAAAAGTGGGCGGTCTGTCTAGTATTGACAAAGCCGTTTTTGACGATGTTTACCGGGAATATGCAGAAAATGTGCCTATTCATAAACGGGTAAGCAGGCAGGAAATTGAACTTCTTTTAGACCGAGAATTCCTCAACCACAGCATTGATATTGACTATGAATATGGGATCTACAGCAGGGGACTACCTACCAAGGTGAAGTCTAAACGATTTAAATATGCGAAGTCTAATATCTACAAGTCTCCTATTTTTAAGGACAGTGAGGGCAATAGCGATTTCTCCTTGTTGCTCACATTTCCCAAGAAAAAGAAATTTCTGATACAGTCTGTAATGGGTATGGCAGCTCTGTCTTTGCTTTTTACACTGATCATTGTTGTGGCCTATTCAGGTGCCATTTATCAGTTGATCAGACAAAAGCAGATCTCAGAGATCAAGTCGGATTTCATCAATAATATGACGCATGAATTCAAGACTCCCATCGCAACCATCAATTTAGCTGTAGAAGCTATTAGAAATCCTCAAATCATTGGTGATCAGGGCAAGGTGAAGCGATATCTTGAAATGATCCGCGATGAAAATAAAAGGATGCACGCACAGGTGGAAAACGTGCTGCGGATCTCCAAGTTGGAAAAGAACCAATTGGATATCAGTAAAGACCGGGTAGATGCACATGACATTATCAGAAAAGCGATAGACCATGTAGAGCTGATAGTACAGGACAGGGGAGGTTATATTCATACCCATTTACAGGCGGAACAAACGGAGATACTGGCCAACGAGGTTCATTTTGGCAATGTATTGGTAAATATTCTGGACAATGCGATCAAGTATTCTCCGGAAGCACCTAAAATAGACTTGTTTACAGAGGTAGCCAAGAATAATCTGATCATCAAGGTGCAGGATCAGGGAGCTGGTATGAGCAAAGCAGTGTTAAAGAAAGTATTTGAAAAATTTTATAGAGAACACACTGGTGATATACATAATGTAAAGGGACACGGACTTGGATTGGCGTATGTCAAGAAAATCGTGGAAGATCATCAGGGTGAAGTATACGCAGAAAGCGAAAAAGGAAAGGGCAGCACCTTTTATATTAAACTGCCTTTAATATAAATTGTATGGAAACAGCAAATAAGAAAATACTACTGGTAGAAGACGATCCCAATTTCGGTATCGTTCTTAAAGACTATCTTTCCATGAATGATTTTGACGTAACCCTCGCCAAAAACGGGATGGAAGGATTTGAAAAATTCAAGAAGGACAATTATGACGTCTGTATCCTGGATGTGATGATGCCCTACAAAGACGGCTTTACCCTGGCCAGGGAGATCAGGGAAAAGAATGAAAACGTACCCATTGTATTCCTCACGGCCAAAACCATGAAGGAAGATGTCTTAAAAGGCTATAAAGCCGGCGCAGACGATTATCTGAACAAGCCTTTTGACTCCGAAGTATTACTCATGAAACTCAAGGCCATCCTTCAGAGAAAGGCTTCCAACACCCTGGCAGACAGCAAGCAGTTTGAATTTAATATTGGAAATTTCCATTTGAACTCCAAGCTGCGCTTTCTGAAATACAAGGAGGAAGAACCGATTAAACTGTCGCCTAAAGAAAATGAATTATTGAGGCTTCTGTCACTGCATGAAAATGATCTGATGCCGCGAGAGCTTGCTCTTACAAAGATCTGGAGAGATGACAATTACTTCACCTCCAGAAGTATGGATGTATACATAGCCAAGCTCAGAAAATATCTCAAAAGAGATGATTCTGTGCAAATTCTGAATATTCACGGAGAAGGGTTTCGCCTGGTTACCAAACCGGAATAGAAGAGCTCTACGAAGGTGTGGATGGGTCTAATTGGTCCGTTATTTGTCCGACAATTTCTTCGGGCGTCTGGCCAATGTTTACCACCACGGCATAAGACGGAACTTCCAGGGTGTCAAACTGGGATTGGAGCAGGGTAGAGGGCATAAAGTGTTCTTTTCTGGCCCTTAAGCGTTCGAGAATTTCTTCAAAGCTTCCCTTTAGGTATATCCAAATAAATTCAATATCTACCTGATCGCACAGAATTTTTCTGTAATCCTCTTTCAGCGCTGAACAGGCCATAATCAGACCCGTATCCTGGTTTTCCCTCAGCAGCCTATTTAGTTGCCATAACCATGCTATACGATCCTGATCTTCCAGTGGTTTCCCCGCAGCCATTTTCCTGATATTTGCTTCAGGGTGATAATCGTCTGCATCTCGGAAAGGAAGCTGTATTCTTTGAGACAGTAATTTTCCGATAGTAGATTTACCCGATCCTGACACCCCCATGATTATTATATGACGTTGATTATCATTCATTTAGAAGGATCTTTTTAATTTTGCTGATCACCTGCTTCTGGTCTTCATCATACTGCACCCAAAGCACATGCTCATTTTTGCCAAACCAGGTAAATTGTCTTTTAGCATATCTCCTGGTGTTTTTCTTTATTTCTTCCACCGCTTTTCTCAGATCCCATTTGCCGTCCATATAGGCAAATAGTTCCTGATAACCTACGGTTTGCAAGGCGCTCATTTCCCTGTATGGATATAGTTTTTCGGCTTCTTCCAGTAATCCGTCCTTCATCATCTGATCTACGCGTTCCTCGATCCTCTTGTAGACCAGGGAACGGCTGGCTGTGATGCCCAGGAAGATCGTCCTGAAATCCTTGGAAGATTTGGCTTTATTGAGGAAGGATGAAAATGGCAGGCCCGTGGAATGATAGACCTCCAAAGCCCGCATTAAGCGGTGTGGGTTTTGTGTATCCACAAGTTCAAAGTAGCTGGGATCCGCATTTTTCAGATCCCGTTGCAGTGATTGGATACCTTCTTGCTCTAATTGTTTGTTCAATTTCTCCCTGATCCCCGGTTTTGCATCCGGAAAATGATCGAGGCCCTCTGCTACAGCCCTGGTATAAAGTCCACTACCGCCCACGGCTACAACCACATCATGTGTGGAGAACAACTTTTTAAGCAGTTTTTCAGCCGCCCTTTCAAAATCGCCGGCAGACCAGGGTTCAGATATTGAGAGATGTTGTACGAAGTGATGAGGTACTTCAGATAATTCGTCTGCGCCGGGTACAGCCGTGCCAATTTGCATCTCCTTGTAGAACTGCCTGGAGTCTGCCGATATGATCTCTGTTTTAAAGTGCTTGGCCAGCTTGATAGACCAGGCGGTTTTGCCAATAGCTGTGGGACCTACCACCATTAACAGCGTTTTTCTCATTACAGCTGGGCTCCACAATTAAAGCAGTGCTTTGCTTCTTCCAGATGACCGGTTGTATGGCAACGGGGGCATGCTTTTGCTTCTCCGGCCACAGAGGTTTTTCGCTGCTTAGAGTATTCAACGGTCACAATACCAGTAGGAACGGCAATAATACCATAACCGATGATCATAACGAGGGCTGCGATGAATTGACCGATCCCGGTACTTGGCGATATATCACCATAACCCACGGTGGTTAGAGTAACAATGGTCCAGTAAACGCTGTGGGGAATACTGTTAAAGCCATTTTCCGGTCCTTCCACCAGATACATGATTGTACCCAGTAAAACCGATATAATAAGGACAAAGAAAACAAAGATGGAAATCTTTGCCCGGCTTGCCCTAAGGGCTCTCAACAGATTGTTAGACTCTCCAACATATCTTACCAGTTTGAGAATCCTGAAGACGCGCAACAGACGAAGCGCCCTGAATGCCGTGATGTACTGGGATCCCACTACAAAGAATGAGAGGTATTTTGGGATCGTGGAAAGCAGGTCTACCACTCCAAAAAAACTAAAAATATAATTTTTGGGCTTTTGAATACAAATGATGCGGAGCGCGTATTCTATGGTGAACAAGATGGTAACGATCCATTCAGAAATGTTCAGAAAGTTGTGGTATTGCTCGTCTATACTGGGCATGCTCTCCATCATCACTATGATGACACTGAAGACGATCACCACAAGCAGGACTATATCGAAGAGTTTACCTGCCGGTGTGTAAGTTCCGTAAATGATCTCAAAAAGCTTGAGTCGCCAACCGTCCTTTGGTTTGTATTGTTTCAAAGCTCTTTCTTCAAGTCGATGATCTTCCGGGCTTTGCCGCTATTGATGTAGCTTTCAATGAGATACTTGCTATGCCCATCGCCGGTTAATGGCGTTATTATAGATTCTAAGATAGGGATATTATTGATTTGGTGATTAAGGTCAAAAAAACCAATACCTTTTAGGTCTCCATTTTCTACCCAAACCGCACTTCGCTCTCCTGTTTCCCGACCCCGGTCGAGGATCAGCAAATCCTTTCCTTCTATTGTTGCCGAGCCGTTCTGCTTGCCGTTGAGAGAAAATTTCTTTTTCTGCTGCCATTGGTTGTAACGGGGCCGGTTCCTTTTGAGTTCTTCATGCTCTTTAAGCATGGCAACCAATTCGCTGCCGGTGAGTTCATAGGTTACCTTTCGGGTCTCCTTTTGCAGCTGCCTGGCCTTTTTGCCGTCTTTGGTGAAATGCTTGTTTACCTGGCTCCTGATGTCTTTGCTCTGCCCCAGATAAATCAATTCGCCGTCTTTGTTGTACATGTAATAGAGTCCGGTCTCCGATGGCATCTGCTCAACGATATCGATCTGCCTGGCGGACAATTCTCCGAGGTTTTCTGCGCGAATGACCTTCCTGATAATGGTCTTGTCTGAGTCTTTGGCCAGCAGAAATTTAAATAGTTTTAAGGTAGCCAACGCATCGCCATTGGCCCTGTGGCGGTCGCTAACAGCAATGCCCAGGGAACGGACCAGTTTTCCCAGGCTGTGGGACTCAGCATCGGGTATTAATTTCTTGGATAAATCTACAGTGCAAAGCGTTTTGCGCTCAAAATTAAAGCCCAACCGCCTGAATTCGGTACGCAGGATGCGGTAGTCAAATTGGGCGTTATGGGCCACCAGGACACTGCCTTCCGTAATTTCTACTATGCGTTTGGCCACTTCGTGAAATTTGGGAGCGGATCGCAACATTTTATTATTTATGCCCGTGAGATTGACTACAAATGGTTGTATTTCCCGTTCAGGATTCACAAGGCTGATAAACCGGTCAACAACCTGATGGCCGTCAAATCTATGAATAGCGATTTCAGTGATACCTTCCTCGTTGTATTTACCACCTGTGGTTTCAATGTCTAGAATCGCATACATCTTTACTCCTTTAACTCAGGGCGAGCAGAATACTAGTTTCTTTCTCCAAATATACTACTTCCTATGCGGACCATGTTGCTGCCTTCTTCTATGGCGATCTGATAATCACCGCTCATTCCCATGGACAGGATCCTGATCCCAGCCATCATTTCCTGTAGCCGCAGATACATTTTATGCAGGTTCTTAAACTCGCGTCTCACCTTGTCCCGGTCGTCCGTAAAAGTGGCCATTCCCATCAATCCCTCGATCCTTACGTGATCCAGAGTTCTCAGCTGTTCATCCCCCACCAAATGGAATAATTCTTCCTCGCTGAGTCCGAATTTAGTTTCCTCTTCCGCAATATGGATTTGCAGCAAACAGGGTATGACTCGCTGCTGCTTTCTGGCCTGTTTGTCGATTTCCCTGAGCAATTTCAAGCTATCTACTCCGTGGATCAGACTCACAAAAGGAGCCATATATTTTACCTTGTTGCGTTGCACGTGCCCGATCATATGCCATTGGATGTCTTTGGGCAACACTTCCCATTTTGCCACCATTTCCTGGACCTTGTTTTCACCGAATAGCCGATGCCCGGTATTGTAGGCCTGCATGATCTCTTCTTCAGACTTGGTCTTAGTCACCGCTACCAGTAAAACCTCTTCGGGCAATTCACTCTTTATATCCAGTAATTTTTCCGGTATCGACATATTTTTGTTTTTAGAAAACAGCTCGAAGAACTATTCCGGTTTAATAAACACAGCACCCAGGGAAAATTCTGCTGGTTTTTGTATCATTTGATGAACTTTTGCCGCGATCAAAGTTCGTAAATTGCCATCCCGCTACGCAATTTAGGCTCAATGTATGTGCTTTTGGGGGGCATGACCAGGCCGGCATCTGCTATTTCCTTGATCTCATCCACCGTTAATGGAACCAGGCCAAAGCCTACTTTGAAATTACCAGCGTCTATCTCATTCTTCATGCTGATCACATTCCTCTTCCCATAGCCATAACTGATCCTTCTGTCATTGCGAAGATCTTCAATACCCAAGATGGGTTCTAATATGGTTTTGTATAAAATCTGGGTGTCCAGTCTGCTCAGGGCGTCCGTGAAGCGGTATACTTTTTTCCGCAGGTAAAGTGAATAGAATTCCCCGTCCAGGTACATGCTAAAATGGTGCTTTTTTCCTGGCCGGTACAACTCGCCGCCGCGGTTCTCAATGCGATACATGCCATCTAAAGCAGCCAAAAACTCATCTTTATCCAATCCGTTCAGATCTCGCACCATTCGATTGAATTCAAATATCCGAATCTCATTTTCTGGGATGAGGTAGCTCATAAAGAAGTTATGAGCCTTTTGTTCGGCTCCGCTTTTAGATCGTTCAGATCGCATTTGAGCCAAACGATACGATGAGGCACTTCTGTGATGACCGTCAGCGATATAAAGGGCATCCACCTTTGTGAATTCGTCCTGCAGTTTTTGAATCAGTGTTTTATTGTTCATCCGCCACAGGCGATGGCTTACTCGATCCGGTGTAGTGAAAAAATAACAGGGTTGGCTCTGCTTTACCTCACCTATGATGGCGGCGATCTGTTTGTTGGGACTATAAGTCATCAAAACGGGCTCTGCCTCGTATCCTACTACATCCAGATAGTTGGCGAACAATTTTTCCCTTCTCTCAATGGTATCTTCGTGTTTTTTGATCAGTCCGTTTTCATAGTCGGCAATACTGGTGGCACCAAAGAACCCGCAACAACAAAATTCGCCCTTTTGTATTTCGTACAAATAGAAACTCTCTTCGTCATCCTGGATCAAAATACCGTCTTCGAGAAATTCCAGATAGCGATTCCGGACCAGCCTGAATCGCTCTTCGCCTTTCACGCGACGGGCATACTTAAATCCCGGATTGATGATGTGCAAAAAAGAAAAAGGATTGTAGCTCAGGCGTGCATTGAGCTCCTTTCGCGTATATTCTTCGTATGATCGGGAAACAACAAAGGACACTTTATCCGGTGCCGGCCTGATGCCCTTAAAAGGTTTGATTACGGCCATAAGTTATGCGGTGAATTGAGCACTTACCTTTTCGGCCTTTCTGCCTGAAGAGTAATCGTAAAATCCCTCTCCTGACTTCACGCCCAATTTGCCTGCTGTAACCATGTTTACCAGCAGGGGACAGGGCGCGTATTTTTGATTTTTAAAACCGTCGTACATAACATTGAGAATCGAAAGGCATACGTCTAAACCTATAAAATCTGCCAGTTGCAAAGGCCCCATAGGGTGGGCCATGCCCAATTTCATTACCGTGTCTATTTCTTCTACGCCGGCCACTCCGTGGTAAAGCGTCTCTATGGCTTCATTGATCATGGGCATAAGGATACGGTTGGCCACAAAACCCGGGAAGTCATTGACCTCGGTAGGGGATTTCCCCAATTGAAGCGAAAGTTCCATGATCAAAGAGGTAGTCGCATCTGAGGTGCTGTATCCGCGTATAACCTCAACGAGCTTCATAATAGGTACCGGATTCATAAAGTGCATGCCGATGATATTCTCAGGCCTCTCTGTAACTGCTGCAATTTTTGTAATGGATATCGAAGAGGTATTGGTCGCCAGGATCGTTTGTTCCGGGCACAATTCGTCAAGCTCCTTGAAAATTCCCAATTTGATTTCTAAGTTTTCACTGGCGGCCTCTACTACCAGCTGGACATCACTTACCGCCGGCTTCAGAGATTCGAAGCTTTTAATGCGCTCAAGAATGCCCGGTTTATCAGCTTCCGGAATACTGCCCTTAGCTATCATCCGGTCCAGATTTTTAGATATGGTGGCCAAACCCTTTTCAAGGGAAGCCTTGTTTACATCCACAAGTCTTACCTGGAAACCGTGTTGTGCAAATACCTGTGCGATTCCGTTACCCATGGTACCCGCACCTATTACGGCAACATGTTTTATCATATTTTTTGATCTTTATGAATATCTAATTGCGGCCGAATTTTTCAATTACCTGCAAGGCCACCCGCAGGGCACGTGCTCCATCATCCAGGCTAACAATCGGACGCGTGTCTTTATTTATAGCATCGGCAAAAGTCTCCAATTCATCCAGAATGGCATTGTTGTTTTCTATCGCGGGATTTTCAAAATAGATTTGCTTTCGCTCTCCTTCGGCATTTTGCAGGACCATGTCAAAGCTTCCGGGTGTCTCCGGGGCGTCTTTCATTTTAACCACCTCTACCTTTTTCTCAAGGAAATCTACCGAGATATAGGCATCCTTTTGAAAGAATCTGGATTTGCGCATGTTTTTCAGGGAGATCCGGCTAGCCGTCAGATTTGCCACACATCCGTTTTCAAATTCGATTCTCGCATTGGCTATATCCGGCGATGAACTGATTACAGAAACCCCGCTGGCATGGATGTCTTTCACTTCAGAAGGAACTACGCTCAAAACAGCATCAATATCGTGGATCATCAGATCCAGAACAACGGGTACGTCAGTGCCGCGCGGGTTAAATTCTGCCAATCTGTGGGCTTCAATGAACATCGGGTTGTTGATTTTGGATTTCACAGCTGAAAACGCCGGGTTGAATCGCTCCACATGGCCTACCTGTCCCTTTACCTTGTGTTTCTTGGCCAGTTCGATGAGTTCGGAAGCCTCTTCCAATGTTTTGGTGACCGGCTTTTCAATAAATACATGCTTTCCGGCCTTGAGGGATTTTTTGGCGCATTCATAGTGTGAGAGCGTGGGGGTTACGATGTCTACAACATCTACCGAATCGATGAGTTTATTGATATTATCAAAATAGCGGTAACCAAATTCATCGGCTACGTTTTTACCGTTAATGGCATCCGCATCGTAGAATCCTACCAGTTCATATCGCTCTGATTGCTGGAGTAAGCGCAAATGTATTTTTCCGAGGTGGCCGGCTCCAAGAACACCTACTTTAAGCATTTCTCGAGGTTTTGGCAAAAATAAGCAGATTAATTCTAATTGGCCGGTGCCAAATAGCCGAATCTTTATTTAATATTGCAGGGAAAGTGGTGTTGAACATCGGGCAGAATTTCATGACAGACAGTTATAAACACAAGGGACTGCGCAACAAACTCGCGCAGACTGTAGAAGCCAAGGGAATCCGTGATAAAAAAGTCCTTGAGGCTATCAAAACCGTACCCAGGCACTTGTTCATGGACAGTGGATTTCTAGACCATGCCTACCAGGATAAAGCCTTTCCGATAGCGGCTAATCAAACCATTTCCCAACCTTATACCGTTGCTTTCCAGACCGAGTTGCTCCGTGTAAAAGCGGGCGACAAAATCCTCGAGATCGGGACCGGAAGCGGATATCAAACCGCTATTTTACTTTTCCTTAAAGCGAAGGTTTATACGATTGAAAGGCAACTGGAACTCTACAAAAAAACCCAACTATTTTTCAATAAAATGGGTTATAGACCCAAAAAATATGTCTTTGGCGATGGCTACAAGGGTTTACCTGACGAGGCCCCTTTTGACGGGATCATTGTAACGGCCGGGGCACCCAGGGTTCCAAAAGAACTCATGTCTCAACTAGCCGTTGGTGGACGAATGGTTATCCCGGTAGGGGAGGAGGAGCAAGTTATGACCCTCATTACCAGGGTATCTTCCAGAAAATTTGAAAAGCAGGAATTCGGATCCTTTCGCTTTGTACCCATGCTTGGGGATAAAAATTGAAACACCGCTGCTTTTAGAGTCCTCTAGCGGTTGTTAAAACTCTTTTTGATCCTTGCCAGATCGCGCATAGTGTCCCTTTCTTTGAGGGTCTCACGTTTGTCGTAGAGTTTTTTACCCCGGGCGAGCGCTATTTTCAGCTTGGCCAAACCCCGGTCATTGATAAATAAATTGAGCGGTACAATGGTAAGTCCGGATGTTTGCACCTCTTTTCTGAGCTTTTGAAGTTCTTTTTTGTTTAACAACAACTTGCGTTCTGCCTTGGGCTTATGGTTAAAATGCGACGCATGGCTGTATTCTTCAACGGTCATGTTGATCACGAAAAGCTCTCCGGCATCATTGAATTCACAGAAACTTTCCGCTATGGAAGCCTTCCCCATCCTTATAGATTTGATTTCAGTTCCGCTAAGTGCAATACCTGCTATATAAGTATCCAGGAGTTCGTACTGAAATCTCGCCTTTTTGTTTTTTATATTGACCTGTTGCTTCATCCAGGGTCCAAAATAACGATATTCTCCTGACTCTGGAATTATAAAGGCGATCACAATTAAGAAAAACTTAGCAAAGTTTTGTCCGATCTTTGAAGGGAAAGCGCTGGATGTATGAGATTTTTTTTGATTTTATGTGGCCTGTTGGCATTTGTAAATTGCAAAGAAATACAAGATGCAAACCTCACGGCACAACAGGTGATAGACAGGGCCATACAGGTCTCGGGTGGTGTTTTGTACAGCTGTAGCAATATCGATTTTGTTTTCAGAGACCGGACGTATTCTCTGGAATACGACCAAAACAGAAAGGTGCTCAAAAGAATGTTTCAGCTGGATACCGGAAGGGTTTTGGATATCAGGCGGCACGATGGATTTGATAGATTCATCAATGATCAGCCTGTGGCCGTGGCTGATTCCATGGCACGTAAATATGCCAATTCTATTAATTCGGTGCACTATTTTGCTTACCTCCCTTATGGCTTGAATGATCCTGCCGTGAATAAGAAGCTTCTTCCTGACAGCGAAATTAAAGGCCGGGAGTATTATACCATCCAGGTGACATTTGATCAGGAAGATGGAGGAGACGATTTTGAAGATGTCTATATATACTGGATCAATAAGGAGACCTATAAACCCGATTATTTGGCTTACGAATTTCACGTAGACGGTGGAGGAATTCGCTTCAGGGAGGCTTATAATGAACGTTTTATCAACGGAATCCGCTTTGTAGACTACAGCAATTATAAACCGGTAGGAACGGCCAGTCTTCAGGACATAGACCAACTTTTTGCCGAAGGCAAACTAGAATTGTTATCCAAAGTAGAATTGGAAGATATCCGGGTTAACGCGGACAATTGCAATTAAAGTGCAACCTGGTATCTGTGGTCTCACTGCCTACTAACTGTACAATAAAGAGGCTGCCATTGTCATAATCATCCATCGGACCATATTTTTCCATTCCCAACATCATATTAACCATAGCCGGTGTGCTATTGCTGTGTCCCACTACCAGCACATTACCCCCAAGATTATTGGTTTTAAAAAGTTCTATATCCATCTCATCAGGATCATAGTACTGTACGGTAAGATCTTGGGTGACAGAAATAGGGGCAGCCGTCATAGTGGTCCTCTGATAGTCCGTGGAATAGATAGCATCAAGGTCTACTTCCTTCAATATTTCGGCCCAATGCATGGCTCGCCCGAGCCCCTGCTGGTTTAACTCCGGATCAGGGTCCTCCGGATTGCCGCGGTCTTTTTCGGCATGCCTGATGAAGTAGAAGGTAGAAACCGTCATGTCTGTAGCCTCATCACCGCCCGTAGTTTCCTCCTTACAAGCATTGAAGGAAATGATTAAAAAAAATGCGAACAATAGCGGCCTAAATATTTTCATAATAGATTGGTTTACTTAATTTTGTTCTCTTGCTATTATGTAACTGAATATCAGTAAAAATAGTATTTAAAACAAAATATTTATTGCCTGACCCGTTGAAACGACTATTCATTGCTTTGTTTGTATTGCTGGCCATTACCGTCAGCGGACAGAATGTTGAGCTACCGCCGGATCTCAGGCAGCATACGCTCACAAACTATAATTCCAGCTTACTCAACCCGGTCTTTTCACTAGACAGGAATAACCCTCAATCCATTGCTTTTTGGAGCAGGTGGCAGTGGCAAACCATTGACGGGGACCCCACAACCATCTTTTTAAATTACACCAGACAACTAAATTCTGAATCTGCAGCCGGACTTGGATTTTTTCAACATAATACTGGTGTCTATCTTCAATCAGGAGGTGTGCTGAACTACGCCTATGGTCTGCAACTGGAAAATGACGCTATGATTTCTTTCGGGCTCAACCTTTACGCTTATCAAAGAAAACTGGCTGACGAGCGATTTATGATGAATCCGGGCCTGCCTCCGCTGCCGGACACCAATGATTTTATCATGCAACTGGCTCCGGGGCTTCAGTTTACCATCAGTCAGTTTAGCATTGGCATCGCCGCAGAAAATTTATTCGATTATAATTTTTCGGCCAGTGAGAAGGTCTCAGGTCCCAGGGAAAAGATCTATATCGGGCATGCGAGTTACGATATTCCCCTTGAATCCGGAGGTTTCCTGGAGGATATGTTGCTGCGACCGGTGGTTTATTTGAAAAGCATTCCGGGTTACGATAATCAATTTGGCGTAAACGCCCATTTTTCGAGTTCCAAATTTTGGGTACAGGGGGGCTACAATAGCTTTTACGGTCCATCAGGCGGATTGGGGGGAAGATTTTTCAAGAAATTTACTCTGGGAGCCCTTGTTGAGTTCGGAACCGGCAGTGATCTGGACGGCCTGGATCCCACTTTCGAAATAGCAGCGGCCTTTGATATCATCCCCAAGGAGAAGAAGGAACCAACACCTGAGCCAGAAGAAGAACCGGTTGAACCGGAAGAAGAAATTACCGAGGAGGCAGGACCTACTGAAGAAGAACTTGCCCTCCAGGCCGAAGAAGAGCGCAGGGCAGAGGAAGCCCGTCTTGCCAGGGAGGCTTTTGTAAGGGATAGCATTGATGCGGCTCGACTGGCAGAAGCAGAGGCTGCACGAAAACTGGCCGAAGAACAGCGCGAGGCTGAGAAGGCCCAGCCCAGGGAGGGAGAACGATACCAGGAATCAGTCTCTGAAGACGGATTGCAACCCGGCTTCTACCTGGTGGCTAATGTCTTTGGCACCAAACGCTATTATGAAGGCTTTATGAAAACCCTGGCCGATATGGGTCTGGAACCGAAATCCTTCTACCGAAGCGTGAATAAGTACAATTATGTTTACCTGAAGCGGTACGACACTATGCAGGAAGCCCGGAGAGCGCGTGATAGCCAGTACAACGGCCGTTATAAAGGTGAAACATGGATTTACAGGGTCTTGCCTAAATAATCTATTTCTTAATTTCCCTGCTGATCAATAGATCGAGATAAGCTACTGTGTTGATGAGATACTTGCGGTCTGCCGTTATGGTGGCCATGGCTACGGCCCCCTGGATCATGGTATATAGCTGTTTTGCAAACTGCAGTGGTGTTACTGGAAGGCGGATTTCATTATTATTTACCCCCTCTTCCAATACCAAGGCGATCATTCCTTCAATGTGTTTTACAGTTTCACGGGCAGCTCCCGTTAGTGGCCTGTTATTGTAATTAGAATCTATCCCCACATTCAAAACAGGGCAGCCACCCAGATCACGGGTAAATTCGTCGTACTGTCTGTAGAATTCTGTCAGGCGGTGTAGTTTTTTCAGAGCACTGCCCTCACCGGTGAGTATATTTTCCAGAGCTTGAAGCAGTTGGGTACTGTTGTACTGAAATGCTGCCAGTGCCAGTGCTTCCTTGTTCTCAAAATTGCCGTATATCGCACCTTTGGTAAGTCCTGTAGCTTCCGTAAGATCACTCATGCTGGTGCCAATGTAGCCGTGTTTATTAAAAATAGGCGCAACCGTTTCTATGATATAAGCGGTGGTCCTTTCGGCTTTGGTAGTCATACAACAGCAATTTACTACGAATATAAAAAAAGTATATACCTTGTGGTATATATCCAAAAAAAAATACCCCGGAAGCTCGGTCCGGGGTATGGTATTGCCTTGGAGTTTATTTATTCAACCAGTTCGCTTTGATTTCTGAAGACCAGCGAGTCGTCAAAGCAGTCGATCAGGATAATGCTATCTGGCTTTATTTTGCCGCTGAGCAGTTCTTTGGAAAGACTGTTCAACACTTCTTTTTGGATAAGCCTTTTGATGGGTCTTGCTCCATATTGGGGATCATAGCCCTTTTCGGCAAGATACTCTACGGCTTCTTCCGTAGCATCGATTACAATATGCTGTTTAGATACCATTTTAGACATCAGGTTAAGTTGGAGCCTTACAACTTCTTTAATGTCTGCCTTGCTCAGAGGAGTAAACATGATTATATCGTCAATCCTGTTGAGGAACTCTGGCCTGATGGTCTTTCTCAATAAGCCCATGACCTCCACTCTGGCGGCTTCCGTAGCACCGTCTATGTCGGACAGATCCTCAAACTTTTCCTGGATAATATGGCCTCCCATATTGCTGGTCATGATGATGATGGTATTCTTAAAATCGGCCACCCTGCCTTTGTTGTCCGTCAGCCTGCCTTCGTCCAGTACCTGCAGGAGGATGTTAAATGTGTCCGGGTGGGCTTTTTCAATTTCATCGAGCAATACCACGGAATACGGCTTTCTTCGTACCGCCTCGGTAAGCTGTCCGCCTTCATCATAGCCAATATAGCCCGGAGGGGCTCCTATAAGCCTGCTTACTGCATGGCGCTCCTGGTATTCACTCATATCTATCCGCGTCATGGCATTCTCATCGTCAAATAGATAAGCTGCTAATGTACGGGCCAACTCTGTTTTACCCACACCGGTGGTTCCCAGGAAAAGAAATGAGCCAATAGGCCGTTTGGCATCCTGTAGTCCGGCCCTGCTGCGCCTTATCGCGTCGGATACCGCCTCAATGGCTTCTTCCTGCCCTACCACTCTTTTATGGAGTACTTCTTCCAGGGCAAGCAACTTCTCCCTTTCACTCTGCAGCATTTTATTGACGGGGATGCCCGTCCATTTGGCAACTACTTCGGCAATATCCTCGTTGGTAACTTCTTCCTTGATCAGCGTGCCGCTTTTTTGCTGTTTTTGAAGATCTTTCTGCAGGGACTCCAGCTTTTCCTGGGCCTCCTTGATCTTTCCGTATCGCAATTCGGCCACTTTCCCGTAATCTCCGTTTCGCTCTGCCCGTTCTGCCTCCAGTTTAAAGTTTTCAATATCCTGTTTGGTCTGCTGAATTTGGTCTACAACGTTCTTTTCGCTTTCCCATTGGGCAAAAACCTCATTCCGGTCTTCTTTTAGATTGGCGAGATCCGAGTTCAGGACTTTTAATTTGTCCTTATCATCTTCACGCTTTATAGCTTCGATCTCAATTTCCAATTGCATGATCTTGCGATCAAGCACGTCCAATTCTTCAGGTTTGGAATTGATTTCCATCCGAAGTTTAGACGCGGCCTCGTCCATCAGGTCAATGGCCTTGTCCGGAAGAAAACGATTAGTGATGTAGCGCTGTGACAGTTCAACGGCAGCTATAACGGCCTCATCCTTGATCCGCACCTTGTGATGAGATTCGTACTTTTCTTTTAACCCGCGCAAAATAGATATGGCACTTTCCGTATCCGGCTCGTCTACGCCTACCTTTTGGAAGCGCCTTTCCAAAGCCTTGTCTTTTTCGAAATACTTCTGGTATTCATCCAGGGTGGTCGCACCAATAGCCCTCAATTCGCCTCTTGCAAGGGCTGGCTTCAGGATATTAGCTGCATCCATGGCGCCTTCACCGCCACCGGCCCCTACCAGGGTGTGTATTTCATCAATGAAGAGTACGATGTTACCATCAGAGCCGGTTACTTCTTTGATCACGGCTTTTAACCGCTCTTCAAACTCCCCCTTGTATTTGGCCCCTGCGATCAATGCACCCATGTCCAGGGAATAGATCACCTTGTCCTTGAGGTTTTCAGGCACATCTCCCTGTATGATCCTGTGCGCCAGACCTTCTGCAATGGCAGTTTTACCGGTACCGGGTTCCCCTACAAGCATCGGGTTATTCTTGGTTCTGCGCGAAAGGATCTGCAGGATCCTTCGAATCTCTTCATCCCTGCCTATGACCGGGTCCAATTTGCCGCTATCGGCCAGTTCGTTGAGATTTCTGGCGTATTTATTAAGCGCATTATAGGTTTCTTCTGCACTTTGAGAGACTACTTTACCGCCTTTTCGCAATTCTTTGATGGCGAGCATGAGATTGTCTTCAGTAACCCCCTGATCTTTCAGAATTCGGGCGATTTTACTCTTGGATTTGAAGATGGCCAGGATCAGGTGTTCTACTGAAACAAACTCATCCTGCATCTTTTTAGCCACAATGGAAGCTTCATTTAAGCTTTTTCCAGCTTCTTTGGAGAACATGAGATCCCCGCCAGACACTTTGGGAAAATTGTTCAGTTCGCTTTCCAGTATCTGCCTGACCAAGGAAAGATTGACATTCAATTTTTTCATCAGGAATGGCAAGACATTCTCGTCTACTTCCAGGACAGCCTTAAACAGATGTTCATTCTCAATCTGCTGATGCTGCAATGACTGAGCAATCTGCTGGGCCAATTGGATGGCCTCCTGTGATTTTATGGTAAAATTGTTAATATTCATTATCTGATGATTATTATCTTTTTAATTACTTTTGACATCCTTATTTCAACAATCCTACCAATTATTGGGAAGCGACAAAATGTCTGAAAAACCTTTATAAAAAGGGACATTTCGGCAGTTTGTAAGTTTTTGGCTTCCCTGGGGTCTAAATGAGCATATGAATAATT
>JBPEXP010000398.1:0-8884 GCA_052031475.1 Flavobacteriaceae bacterium
GTAATGTGCGGTGAGTTGACCTGCCAGGTATCCCGAGGACAAGCATATGGCAGACTCTGTTTTCATCCACCGGCTCAAAACCTTCTCGACCTCCGGGTAAATTTTAAGGCGTACGTTAGAACACCGGCTGGCACCGTAATTGGTTCCGTATTTTTTAATATTCCTGATAAAAAGCTCCTGGAATTGGGCAAGTACCTGGACGCCAAGATAAGCGGTACCGCCAAAATATAGGTACTGCTGTTCCTGATCAATAATCAACCTGCCCGGAAAAGACTGGATCTCTATACGCTTCATAGCATCCTAATACCGCTGCCCCCCTCCGAAGGGAATTTTATTACACCTCCTTCCAGGATTTTGACACCCTCGGCAATATCTTCGGACAGTAACATGGCTCCGTCCATATCTACGTAATCCAATTGGGGAAGTAGTTGTGCAATGGCCGAAATGCCTACCGTAGACTCGGTCATACAACCAACCATGACTTTTAATCCCTTTTCCCTGGCATTTTTTATCATTCTCAGCGCCGGAGTCAGCCCGCCGCATTTCGTCAGTTTGATGTTGATGCCATTGAAATGCAGGCTGCAGCGCGCTACATCTTCTTCTGTCTGGCAACTTTCGTCTGCTATTATCGGCAAAACGCTGTGGTGCTGCACACGTTCCATTCCTTCCCAGTCATCAGCCGCAAGTGGTTGTTCAATGAACTCTACGCCTAATTCTTTCAGGATAGGGGCATTGAAGATGGTCTCATCTGCAGACCAGGCGCAATTGGCATCTATGCGGAAAACAGAATCGCATTGTTCCCTCAATGCTGAAACAATTTTGATGTCGTTCTCTGTTCCCAGTTTAATCTTGTATATAGGCCAGGGCTTTTCCTTCATTTTGGCTACCATATTCTCAATGGAATCCAAACCTATAGTGTAATTGGTTATTGGGTAATGTGCCACCGAAGTTCCCCATATCTCATAAAGGGGTTTACCCATCATCTTGCCATAGAGGTCGTGGGCTGCCAGATCCAGGGCACATTTATTAAAAGGTTTAAGCCCTCGTTTAGTCAGGAATTCATAGAATTCGGACGGATCTTTTATTTCGAAAGATTCGATTTCTTCCCTGAAAGTCTCGATTTCTCGTTTCATTTCAGCGATTTCCATCCCGTAATATGGATTGGAGGTGGTTTCACCATAGCCGATATGCCCTTGATCCTCAAGACTGCAGATCAGGGTGGGTTGCTCATCATAGGATTCTCTTGATATGCTGAATCGATGTTTGAGTTTTAGGCGGTAAGTTTTAAGTTCGAGTTTCATGCTTATTTCGCGTCGTACTAATATATAGAAAACCGCGGTAGGTAAAAGTAATAAACCCCGGCGCAAAGCCGGGGTTTAAAACGGTTGGTTGGCAGTATGTTCAGACTGCTCTGATTGATGAATAATTAATACTTGTGCACACTTCCGGAAACGGATTTTTTCTTCTGGACACTTGCATCTCCGGTATACGAAATGTCTGCTCCACTGCTGGCATCGGCCGTTAGTGATTCAGACACGTTGATCGTGATGTCTGCGCCGCTACTGGCATCGGCATGACAGCGTTTTACAAGAAAATCTTTGGCCTTGATGTCCGATCCGCTGCTCGCATCGGCATAGAACAGATTGGCTTCGCCACTGATCCTGATATCTGCCCCACTGCTGCAATCGGCATCTACTTCATCGGCTTTCAATTCTACCTGAAGGTCTGAACCGCTGCTGGCATCCAGTGAGATTTTGTCTGCTTCAAGAAGCCCCCGACTTACCAGGTCGGCTCCACTGGAACTATAAAGACCGGTAATTTCCGGTAAGGTCACATATACTTTTTTAGTAGCGCGGCCAATATTCTCGATGGCGTGGACTTTTAATTTGCCGTCTCGTATATCAGTGCCGATCAGGTCGATAATGTTTTCGTCCGCCTCCACAGACAATTCGTAATCGGATCCCTGGGTCACATAAACATCCAGTCCTTCGGAAGCCGATACCACTGTGAAGTCTTCACTCACTTCTCTTTTTTCCTTAACCACTTCTCCATTTCCCCTTTTTCCTGCTCCAAAATTTGCGTCGAAAACGCATGAAGACATGATGAGGGCCATGATAAGTGCGATAGTAATTTTAGCTAGTGTTGTCATGATTGTTGTTTTTAGATTGTTGATGTTAAACTTTTCGACTGTGGTATTCATTTTATTGATGATGTAAAATTGCTTTAATTGTGATTGCTAAACATATATTATTGACTCAACTGTCAAATTTGCTACCTGAATTGTATCAGCTTATTGATTTTCCTTTGCTTTGATCTTCAGGCCGTCCTCATCGATCTTCATTTCAAAGGAATCCTCCTCATCTTTGATATTGATGTCCAGGCCTTCCTCATTGATGATGATGCTACCGTTGTTCTCGTCCATTTCTTCCAGATCCTCAGGGCAGTCCTGGCATTTGAGTTCACCGTCTTCATCCATGAGCCATGTAAAGTCTACCAGGTCACTGCGATAGAGGTCCTTGTCATATCGGGTAGTCCTTCCAATATGTCTCCGGGCCGATTCGTCAATTTGAATAAATTTACCTTCCGGGATAGATAAGGTGATCCGGACGTCCTGATCCCTGACCTTGTTATCAACGGCAGTGGTCAGATAATCATTGAGCCAAAGCGTATTAACAGCCATTTCGTATGAATATTCGATGTTGGAAGCGCGGTTGCGTGCACTTTCAAAGGAACTGCCATCCGCGTCTTTCCTGATCTTTATGGAAGCGACAGAATCTTTCGATTTCTTTATATCAAATCTCACATCGTCTGACAGAAGAAGCCGCGTGCCGTCGTCCGTATAAACCACACTCATGTCGTTTATATCCAATTGGTCCCTTTGATCAAATTGATCATCAGAACGCATGGCAATCCTCAGCGTATCTGACTCAGTCCCCCATGTCAGATCTTCATTGATGGTTACTGTACCCGTAAAGGCGTGGGCCGAGGCTTGCTTGACCCCCAATACAGTCAGTCCAATGATAGATAATAACCAGAGTCCGAGCAGGGAGAATTTTGCAATATTCCCAATAGACTTTAGGTTGTTTACCAGAATTTTCAATCCCAGGTACAGGAGGAAGAAAAACGGGATACCGATGGCAAAAAACGCCAGGATAGACACCAGCCAGACCGGTGTTCCTGTAGTGCTTACCAAATCGTAGAAATCTATACCCGGGATATGAATAATATCAACGACACCCACTGTGAACATGGCTATAAAAAGGCCTATGAGCGTGGCCGCACCGATTATAATGAGCAGAATACCGATAAATTTACCGACAACTTTAAAAAGGAACATGATGATGTCGCCCAGGGTATCAAAAAAAGTTTGAGTGCTGCTTTTAACCTTTTTTCCCACTTTCTCATAATCTACATTCTTGACGCGTTCACTGACATCGTCAAATCCCTCCTTGACCTTTCTCTCGATGTTGCTGATATTGATGGGTTCGCCCTTCATATCCAATTTTTGAGAAGTAGTGGCCGCCTCCGGGACCAGGATCCATAACAGGATATAAGCGATAAACCCAAAGCCGGTAAATATGGCAAAGAATATGAAGAATAGGCGGATCCAAAGAGCATCTATGCCCAGGTAGTGCTCCAGACCGGAACATACCCCGCCAATGTATTTGCTGTCAATATCGCGGTAGAGCTTTTTAACGCGTTTGCCCTCCTTCGGAGACGAAGTTGGTGCATCTTCAAAGATATCCTCGTCTACCATGTAATCTTCGGGCTGCCCCATTACATTGATCACTTCATCCACCTCCTTCAGCGTGATTACCTGTCTTTCATTTTCCATTTTTTCATGGAATAGTTCAGCTATTCGCGCTTCGATATCTGCGATGATCTCGTCGCTGCCTGTAGTCCCTTCAAAAGAGCGTTTAATGGCCTCAAGATAGCGCTGTAGCTTGTTGAATGCTTTTTCGTCTATGTGAAAAAGTATGTTCGCCAGATTTATATTTACTGTCTTGTTCATTGTTAGATCTTTTTTGCTTTTGTAACCAAATTCACTGCACTTCTCAGTTCATCCCATGTAGTATTTAATTCTTTGAGAAAAACCTTGCCTGTTTCCGTTAGCCCGTAGTATTTCCTGGGCGGTCCGGAAGTAGACTCCTCCCAGCGATAGTTGAGTAATCCGGCGTTTTTCAGCCGAGTAAGCAGAGGATAAATGGTTCCTTCCACGACTAGCATCTTGGCGTCTTTTAAGGAACCCAAGATCTCACTGGCGTATTTGTCTTCTCCATCCAGGATGGAGAGGATGCAGTACTCCAGGACTCCTTTGCGCATTTGTGCTTTTGTATTCTCTATGTTCATAATTCTGAGATTCTAAATGATGCCGGGACGAAGCTCGATTGCGCGTAGCCCCGGCATAAGATTAACTGTTCATTTTTTGGTTTCCATTTTTGATTGACGATTGACTTCTAATTATATGGTGATTGATGAATAAATTCCCTATTTACTTTGCTGATCTCCATGAAACTGGTGATCATAACTGAGTTCTCTCTTAATTTTCCACTGGCCGGATTCTATGACCCACAGGTGGGTAAATCTGGCTGTGTCTCCTTTCTGGTACTCTTTCTGTCCGTTTAAGGACTCAAACCTGTGAATTCCATGCTGAATAGCCCCGTACAGCTCCCCTTGATCGTAAAGCGGGAAGACTTGCAGGCTTCCGTCCACCAGGATGCGTTTTGCAGGTTGGGCATCGGCAGGATTCCGTCGGCTGCATTCTTCAATAACGGGTCCTAAAAATTTGTCTCTGCCGGCAGTGCTCCCGGATTTATCGTGATAGAATTCGAAGTCTGCGGTGAACATGTCTTCCATAGCCCTGGTATCACACCTGTTAAAAGCTGCGTCAAAGAGTAAGCTGTCTTTTTCTTTGAGCGTCTTGAACAATTGGCTCCCCTCATTGAGCTGTGCCCTGCTTAAAAAGAAGGAGAATAACATGACGATGAGCCAGATCAGATGTCGAATGAGTGCTGTCATTATTTGATGAATTTTATGGTGATAGGATATTTAAAAGCTTCACCTTCATTGGTTCTTAGCGTTCCAAGTATGGTATAGACAATGTTGATGACAAATAATCCAAACTGAAGCATACCTGTGATACCAATGGGCCAGAGCAAGCGTCCGAAACTTCTCCAATCTCTGTCTAGGTGAAAGCTAATATTATTGAATTCGTTAAAATCACGGATATCGAGCAGTCCACCTTCAAAGACATTGGGTATTATACCTAAAAAGAAGGGTACGGATATCATTCCAAGTACCACCGAGTAGAGCAGAAGGCTAATTTGGAAATTAAGCACCTGCTTGCCATTGTAATCTATAAACTCATATTCCTTCCGGTTGGCAAGCCATAACACCAGGGGGATGAAGAAATTCCCGAAGGGTATGAAGAACTTGCTAAAAGTAGAGGCGTGAATGATTGCCGACAAATTTCTTTCGTGTTTGGTCAATGTCTCTGTCATGGCCTATTAGTTTCTTATGCAAATATATATTCAAAAAAAGGTATTATGCAAAACATAGTACTAAAAATTAACATAATCTTAACATTTTATGACTCAGATAAATTCGATACTTTTAGGCTCAATATCCCTTTTGGATGAATAAACTAAGCAAGTTCAATACCTTCACTTTCTTTAAGCTCCCGGCAGCCTGGTGGTGCGGTGTGAGACTGCGTCACCTGGATAGTCAAAAGGCCGTGGTAACCGTACGTCATCGTTGGATAAATCAGAATCCGTTTAAATCCATGTTCTGGGCCGTGCAGGGTATGGCCGCAGAACTCAGCACCGGGGCCATGGTCATAGACCAGATCAAAGAAACCGGGCATCCCATATCCATGCTCGTCGCCAGCAACAAGGCGGTGTTTACCAAAAAGGCAACCGGATTGATCCGCTTTACCTGCGAAGACGGACATCTGATCAGGGAAGCTTTACAATACACCATTGATACGGGGCAGGGGAAGACCTTCTGGATGAAATCACTCGGACAGAACGAAGCCGGGGAGCAGGTAGCTGAATTTCATTTTGAGTGGACTGTGAAAAAGCGATCAACCTGATAGGCCGGCTGCCCGAAAATGAAAATACAACAAGAAAGCAGTGTAACATCTTCAGCTTGTTTTCTACTAATCTTATGCATGAATCATCAATCTTTATTATAATATGAATTACTCGAATCACGAAATAGACTATCAGATCTACGGCGAAGAAATGCAGTACGTAGAAGTGGAGCTGGACCCTCAGGAAGCTGTAATTGCAGAAGCAGGAAGCTTTATGATGATGGATTCAGACATTAAAATGGAAACCATTTTTGGCGATGGTTCCAATCAGGACAGCGGCGTTCTGGGTAAACTTTTTTCTGCCGGAAAAAGGATCCTCACCGGGGAAAGTTTGTTTATGACTGCCTTTCTCAATATCAGCGCCAAAAGAAAGAACGTGAGCTTTGCTTCCCCGTATCCGGGTAAGATCGTTCCCATAGACCTGGCGGCTAAAGGAGGGAAGTTTATCTGCCAGAAAGACGCTTTCCTTTGTGCGGCTAAAGGTGTCTCGGTGGGCATTGAATTCTCCAAAAGACTCGGACGAGGATTGTTTGGCGGCGAAGGGTTTATCATGCAAAAACTGGAAGGAGACGGCATGGCCTTTGTACACGCAGGTGGAACTCTGGCGAGAAAAGAATTGGCAGCTGGGGAAGTCCTGAAAGTGGATACAGGCTGTATTGTAGGATTTACCAAAGACGTGGACTACAACATAGAATTCGTAGGTGGTATCCGCAATACCATCTTTGGCGGTGAAGGCCTCTTCTTTGCCACGCTACGCGGCCCCGGCGTGGTCTATATCCAGTCTCTGCCCTTTAGCAGGCTGGCAGCCCGTGTTTGGGCGGCTGCGCCTAAAGAAGGTGGTAAACAAAAAGGTGAAGGAAGCATCCTGGGTGGCCTGGGCAACATCCTTGATGGGGATAAGCCGTTCTAACAAATTCACTGTATGGATTTTAAAGCGCTTTTCTCCTTCCTGGAAGACTTGCAGCGGAATAATAACAAGGCCTGGATGGATAAAAATCGCCAGAAGTACCAGACGCTGCGCCAGGATTTCATTCTGTGGCTCAACGTCCTTGATGAACGCCTGAAACTACTGGACCCCGATTATTATCCTACCCCCGGGAAGCAGGGAATTAACCGAATAAACAACAATTTAATGTTCCATCCAGACAGGCCTGTATACAAGGACCATTTTGGCGCAGGCCTGGATAAAGCTCCGGGTACGGCAGATTTCTACATCCAGATTGGCTGTAATGAGTCTATGCTTGCCGGAGGCTTGTGGAGACCGGAGCGGGCCGTGCTGCAAAGTGTGAGGGAGGCTATCGATTACGATGGGGAGGAACTTCAAAAAATCCTCAGTAAAAAGAGTTTTAAAAATCTTTTTGGCGATTTATATCAGGACGAACGGTTGAAAACAGCGCCCAAGGGATTCTCAAAAGATCATCCACACATAAAACTTCTTCAAAATAAATCTTTTGCAGTAGCCAGGATTCTGAAAAGAGAAGAGATCCTGGATCCAGAATTTGAGGACTTCCTGATTGAGGTGTATATGGAGATGCTTCCATTTCGCCGATATCTTAACAAGGCGATCACCGTTTGAATAGAAGTGCATTGACACTTTTCATTCTTTGTGCATATAGGCTATATTCAGGGCCAAATAACAGATGACAAGTGAGTGAAAAGATTAGAAACATCAGGCGGGAATTACTTTCAGACAACTGGTACGTACTGCACCAATACAGTTTCGATTATAAAAGGCCGGACGGACAGTGGGAGCAACAGTCCAGGGAAGTCTATGACCGCGGTAACGGAGCAGCCATCCTGCTGATGAACCGTAAAAAAGGAAGCGTAATTCTAACTCGGCAATTTCGGATCCCCACTTTTTTAAATGGCAATCAGGATGGGATGATGGTAGAAGTACCTGCCGGATTATTGGACGGTATGTCTCCGGAAGAATGCATCATCAAAGAGGTGGAAGAAGAAACCGGTTATCGCATCCCCGAGGTCAAAAAGGTCATGGAAACCTATATGTCTCCAGGCGCCGTCACAGAGGTGCTGCACTTATTTACCGGATTCTATGATGAGACGATGAAAGTGGCTGAGGGTGGCGGCAGCGATGAGGAAACTGAACATATTGAAGTGATAGAAATTCCATTTTCAGAGGCTCTCGGTATGATCGATAGAGGAAGCTTAAAGGACGCCAAGTCTATCCTGCTGTTGCAACATGCCGCCTTGCACAAACTCATGGAGCCTGAACCGCTTATAGATCGTCCCTGATCCACTCCAGAACCTTCCTTAATTGATCCTTGATTTCAGAACTGGAACGGCTAAAGTGATTATTCATAAAACTAAAGATTAAGAGTCGGCCTTTACGCGTAATCAGGTAGCCGCTCAGGCAGTAAATATTTCCCATACTGCCCGACTTGGCAAATACATAGGATTTATCAGCAGAGCCAAAATCTTCTTTTAAGGTACCGGATACGCCGCCTTCAGGAAAAAAACCCAGCACATAGGTACTTTCGTATTCCTGATATAATCTATTGAGTACATCGGTCATAGAGGCTGGTGTAAACAAATTATAGCGGGAGAGACCTGAACCGTCTACCCACCTGGGGAGATGTTTTAAATCACAGAGATCATTATTAAGCATATGATCGATGGCTATTCTGCTGCTCAGGGTATCAGACAAGACAGATGAAGCATTAAGGAGTAGCTGTTCTGCCAGGAAGTTATCACTTTCAATCATCATCCTTTTCAGCACGGAATCCCTCTCTGATGCGTAATATATTGCTTCGTCCGGCTCGGGCATGCGATCAT
>JBPEXP010000399.1:0-1573 GCA_052031475.1 Flavobacteriaceae bacterium
AACAGCACTACCCCAAATGGCCGATAACCAAAATGCCGGTGTCACTATTATAAATTCCTTTTAGATTAGAATCCTATCCTCTGATTATTTGTACTTTTCAAATGTCTCGTGAATTATCAAAAATCAAGTTTTGAAATTTGTCCATACCAACATAATCAGCAGTGATTGGCGTAGGCTAGCCGATTTCTATATCAACACCTTTAAGTGCATTGAAGTGCCCCCTTTGAGAAAGCAGTCCGGTGCATGGCTAGATGCCGGGCTGGGGATTAAAAACGCCCGTCTGGAAGGCATACACCTTAGGCTACCGGGATATGGTGAACACGGTCCTACTTTGGAGATTTATCAGTATCAAGGATACACCACGGAAAAGTTGGCCAGGCCTGACCAGCAGGGTTTCAGGCACATCGCATTCGAGGTTGATAATGTCTCCAATGTTTTGAATAAAGTGTTGGAAAACGGCGGGCAAAGTCAGGGTAAAATCTCAACCCATCGTATTGAAGGAGTTGGTACACTGACCTTTGTATACGCCCTAGATCCTGAAGGCAACCTACTGGAAATACAACATTGGGATCGCGATGGATAGTTTGGACAATATAGAGTTACTTCGGGGATTGATCCACTATTCCATGCATATAGTAGCGCCTGGTCTTCTTGCCTTGATATTTTTCAGGACGCAATGGAAAATAGCCTGGCTTATAATGGTGTCCGCAATTCTCATTGACCTGGACCACCTGCTGGCCGATCCCCTTTTTGATCCCAACCGCTGCAGCATTGGGTTTCATCCCCTTCACTCCTACTGGGCTATCGGGGTTTATATCGCTATGCTCTTTTTTTCAAAAACGCGAATCTGGGCAACGGGACTGGTATGGCATATTGTAACGGACTACCAGGATTGTTTCTGGTTGTAATTGTATCTTGCAGAAGCTAAACCTCTACATGAAATTAACAGTCAAAAATTTGAATTCCGGAGTTCTTTTGAGCATGCTGCTGTGCCTAATATTCGCTTGCAATGATTCAAGTGAGAATGACAAGGAAGGATCAATGGCAGACCACACCAAGGACAAAGAAGTTCTCCGATACCTGAAAGAAGTGGAATGGCCACAGGCCTACAGGGAACAGGACACCGTGTTGTTGGATCGCATACTCGGCGATGATTTTAAAATGGTGTCAAATGACGGGAGCTGGTCGGACAAGGCCGGTCAGATGAAGCGTATCAAAGCCGCACCTATGGACCACGATTCGTTTAGGTATGATATTAAACGCCTTGAAGTATTTCCCAATGGCACCGCTATAATAGCCGGAACCGGACATTTTTGGAACGACAGCATTCATACTTCTTACCAATCAAGTAATGTGCTGATCAAAAGAGACAGTCTCTGGAAGGCCGTATTGTCTCATGTTTCCGGGGTAAAACAGGAGGAATGATTAAAGTAAGGAAAGTACACGTCTTGCAATTTGCAATGTTCCAAACTGTAGTTTGCGGATTAATAGGCTTGCTCTGTGGCATTTTATATTCTGTTGGGGGTTTAATTATTGATATTGCGGTTAGTTTAAACCTCCTAAGCGGCGAGGC
>JBPEXP010000004.1:0-2567 GCA_052031475.1 Flavobacteriaceae bacterium
GTTTCTATGGCTGCCCTGCAGAAGAAGGGGGCTCGGGCAAGGTCTATATGGTCAGAGAGGGTTTGTTTAACGATGTGGACGTAGCCATTCACTGGCATCCCAGCGCCCAAAACGGTGCCAGTGCAGGAGCGGCCCTGGCCAATACCTCAGGTAAGTTCAGGTTCTACGGAGTTTCGGCCCATGCCGCCGGAGCACCGGAACAAGGCCGTTCTGCCCTGGATGCCGTGGAAGCGATGAATTTTATGGTGAACATGATGAGGGAGCACATACCCGAGAAATCCAGGATCCATTACGTGATCACCGATGGTGGTAAAGCTCCGAATGTTGTGCCCAATTTTGCCGAAGTCTATTACTATGCACGTCACAGTTCTCGCGATGTGGTCAGGGATCTGTTTGACCGGATCGTCAAGGCTGCAGAAGGAGCTGCGCTGGGTACAGGTACCACCATGGATTATGAGATCATCGGCGGAACCCATGAACTCCTTCCCAATATTGCACTCCAGAAAATGATGCACCAGAAACTGAGCCTGGTAGGTGGTGTTAGCTACGATGATCAGGAAAAAGTATTTGCAGATAAAATAGCCCAAAGCCTTGGCCAAGGTAGTGCGGACCAAGAAGACGCCGCCTCCATAGCACCCTTCGAGCCCGTAGGATCCCCCAGGGGTTCCACCGATGTAGGAGATGTGAGCTTTGTAGTGCCCACTGTAGGCCTGAACACGGCCACCTGGGTGCCCGGTACGCCTGCTCATAGCTGGCAGGCTGTGGCCGCGGGAGGAACTTCCATAGGCCATAAAGGCATGATGGTAGCTGCAAAAACGATGGCCCTGGCTGCCATTGAGCTATATGAGAACCCCGGATTGATCAAGGAGGCCAAAAAGGAATTTGAGGAAAGAAGAGGGGCAGATTTTGAATACACCCCTTTACTGGGCGATCGTTCCCCGGCACTTGATTACAGGAAGTAAAACCGTAGCGCAGACCAATATATTTTTACCAGATGCTGGGCGCGCACTCCTGTCCCGCAATGAATTTCTCATGGCCGTAAATAATTTCTACAAAATGTAACAATAAGCTGCTTTCAAGGACTAATTCTTAAACAGCTACCAACCAAGAGTGAAAAAAGATCTGGAGCACAAATTTGTGACCGAGCTTGAGAACAACCAGAATATTGTTCATAAGGTGTGCAGCCTATACACAAACAATAGTGATGCTCATAATGATCTGTTCCAGGAGATCACTATTCAGTTGTGGAAGGCTTATCCCAAGTTCAGGGGCGAATCTAAATTCAGTACATGGATGTACCGTGTAGCCCTGAATACGGCAATCACCTTATACAGAAAATCAAAAAAACAGGTTCGGACGCAAGATTATGACGATTTTATCTATAAGATTAAATCAGATGATTATGACGCCACCCAGGAGCAACAGCTAAAATTGATGTACGATGCCCTTAAACAGCTGGGCGATATTGATAAGGCACTCGTCTTCCTTTACCTGGAAGACAAGGACTATAGCGAGATCGCAGAAACCTTGGGTATCAGTGAAGTCAATGCCCGGGTAAAAATGAACCGGATCAAGAAGAAACTAAGAACGATCGTTAATCCGTGACCAAATAATGGACGAACTCGAATTACTAAAGAAGGACTGGCAAAAGCGGGAAAGAATGCATCCGAAACTTTCCTACGATGAGATTTATTCTATGTTGTGGAAAAAATCTTCATCCATTGTCAAATGGATTTTTATCATCAGCGTCATTGAATTTGTCTTGCCGCATTTGTTATATCTATTGCCGTCTGTAAGGGATGGCATGGATTTTTACGAACAACTCGGTGTTAAAAATCTGATACTGAGTATCAACATACTCAGTTATCTCGTTATTTTTTACTTTATCTATCAGTTTTACAAGCGATACAGGGAAATTTCTGTGCTTGAAAATGCAAAACAACTCATGCATCGCATCATCAGGACCAGACGGACCGTGAAGCACTATATCATATTTGCCCTGTCTATGTTCCTGTTCACCTTTCTGACTATTGCCGCGGCCATTTACTTTGGCGACGGGGAAAATCTCGTCCAGGTACTGAATCTTGGCGATGAGGCCAGGAATATGTCCATAGCCAGGTTAAAGGCAGTCATATCGTTTGTATTTGTCATACTGGGGATCATCTTCACAGCCCTTGTTGGACTGATCTACTTTCTGATCTACGGACTTTTAATAAGAAAACTGGGCAGGAATTACCGTGAACTGAAAAGGCTGGAAATTTAAGTAGTTCTCCACTTCCTTTGCTTGTTTTGTTCTTCATAGGCCTCCAATTCTTCCTGGGGGATGACCTTTAAGAATGAAGGATGTTGCTCTATGGCATATTCCAGCTTCTCGATAATGGATTCCACGGTTTCACCATCGTAGTCTATTTCCAGCGGTTCCTTGATGACCATGGATTGCAGGATACCTTTTTTCTTGATCAGAAGGCCTTTCTTATCAAAGGAACGCCTGAATCCGTCAATGACTACGGGAACTACTATGGGTTTATATTTCTTTATGATATGGGCAGTACCCTTTCTGAGCGGCT
>JBPEXP010000040.1:0-6020 GCA_052031475.1 Flavobacteriaceae bacterium
CCTGACCAGCAACAAAAGCATAGCTTTTGGCTGCGTCATGGATAGGCCGCCGCCTTCTTTTAAACCCTGATACTACACAGTATTACCATCCAAAGAAGCTCTGCTGGGGATCTCCCGAAGAAAACCCGCGGAAAGACCCAAAAGTTCGGACGGGGCTAAAGCCCCTCCTCCCCACAACAACAAGTTACAACCGGAGCCTGCGAAAAACAAGCAGTCCGCCCTGAAGCGGACCAACCCCAGGGGTTGTAACCAGGCGGCAAGTGGATCGACCCGGGCCTAGGATCTTTATCAGCAATGGGCCGGGGGCTAAAGCCCCCTCCCCGCAATATCAAATTAATGATCAAGGCTGCAGAAAGCAAGCGTCAAGCCCTATCCAATCCCAGCCAGCACAAATATCACAATGGCCATTTCCGGATTATCTGTTTTCACCTATATTTATTACTCGCATTAAAGAACACCTTTCCGGTTTCTTTATTTAATCAATCTATCTTAAAAATCATGAAAAAAATACCGTGCTTGCTTTTACTCATGGCTGTGATCAGCTTACAAGCCCAGAATGACCAATTAAAAGCGCTTGTGGGTGGAACCCTTATCGATGGATATGGCTCCGATCCTATAACGAACAGCGTCATCATCATCGAAGGAGAGAAAATCAAAGCCGTTGGTACAACTGATAATACAGAGATACCCGCTGGTGCCGAAATTATTTCAACAGAGGGAATGACTGTATTGCCGGGCCTCTGGGATATGCACGTTCACACGATGATCAATGGGCATGCTGATTACGACTATTGGGATAAGACGTATCCACCGCTTTTCAAAGACGTCATCATGCCCGCTTCAGCACATCAACTGCTCATGGCAGGCGTAACCAGCGCCCGGGACCTGGGCGCACCTCTTGAGGAAAGTATAGCAGTACGGGATGCGATCAACTATGGGCAAATCCCAGGGGCGACCCTCTATGTATCCGGGCCATTTATCCAGCACAGGCCCTACCCGGGTACCGAGGCTTTCCGATGGGGAGTTTATGGCCCTGAAGACGGCCGAAAAAAGATAAGAAGGCTTGCGGAAGCCGGGGTTGATGTTATCAAGTTGATCGATCAGGATCAAATGACCATGGAAGAACTAAAAGCTGTGGTTGATGAATCTCATAAACATAATTTAAAAGTGGTTGCCCATGGTCATCGTCCGGAAGAGATACGGAGAGGACTGCAGGTGGGCGTCGACTGCTTTGAACATACCGGCCTTTCATCAGCCCCTCGATATCCCGAAGATGTCATGGAAATGATCCGTGAGCGGACTGCCCAAATGAACAAAGGTCCTCTGTTTTGGTGCCCAACCGTTGAAGGATTGTACAATTATGAATACGTAAGAGACCATCCGGAAAAATTGGACAATGACAGCTGGCACTTGGGTCTGCCCGACAGCATAATCGCAGATATCAAAGGAAGTATACAACATCCGGACCGACTGCCGTATTTTCAGCTTACACCTTCGAGGAAACCAACTCTGAAAACCAAAATCCACCAGCTGCTTGAAGCAGGTGTCGTATTGCTCATCGGTACAGACAGCGGTATACCCATGAAGTTCCACAGTCAATCTACATGGAACGAACTCGATGTTTGGGTCAACGAATTCGGCATTGACCCCATGTACGCGATAAGATCAGCTACCTACTGGCCCGCACTTTGGATGGGCGTCGCCGATGAAGTTGGTACCATTACTCCCGGTAAATACGCCGATATCATAGCCGTCGATGGAGATGTGCTGCGATATATCAGTCTGCTACAAGATGTTGACCTGGTCATTAAACGCGGGAAAAGATATAAATAGTGGACATCGGTTACCAGAGAGAAGAACGATGGAATGCAATTACCCATGGTTTGGGTATTGTTTTGGCTATTATTGGATTTATCCTATTGTGGCGTAAAATTCCCGGTCAATCGTCCTTAGTGGTATTTTCCAGTCTCGTCTACAGTATATCGCTTGTCATTTTATTTACATCTTCCACTCTGTATCACAGCGTACATTCAAAATCGCTTAAACCTAAGCTCAGAATTATTGATCATATTTCCATCTATTATCTGATTGCCGGTACATATACACCTGTAGTCTTAATTACGCTGGGGCAAGATAACGGCTGGATCATTTTTTACGCCATATGGGGACTGGCCTTGTTGGGTACCTTTTTGAAAATATTCTTAACCGGCAGATTTGAAGTTTTTTCGCTATTGCTTTATCTGATCATGGGTTGGATGATCGTATTTGACCTGGGAAATCTTATTGAGAAAACGAGTGATTTTGGCCTTTTCCTATTGTTTTTGGGCGGGACTTTTTATACAGGAGGTATTTTTTTCTATGTAAAACGCAAAATACCATTTAACCATCTTATCTGGCATATTTGCGTGCTTGGTGGGGCATTTAGCCATTGGCTGTTGATATATCTGGAAGTATTGCCTACCCGTTGATTACAACCAGTACGCGACCGCTATTCCTAGAACGATCACTAATAACTTGCGAATATTGAACTGATGACCCTTGGAACTTTCAAAAAGAATGACTGTGGAGATATGCAGGAAGACACCAATTACCAAAGCCTGTAACTGATTTTGTAGACTTTTCAGAAGGGGTAGATTCTCTGAGAGCAAGCTACCCAAAGGGGTCATGATTGCAAAGATCAGGATGACTCCAACAGAGTATAAAACCTTATAGTTCAAATGGATAAGGAATATGCTCAAAACTATAGCTACGGGAATTTTATGCACCAGGATACCTACAAACATCGCATGATTATCCTGCAACGGAATGCCCTCCAGAAGTGCATGAGTGCAGAGACTGATAAATATCAGAAACCTAGACCATTTGTTATCTGAAGAATGAGGATTATGACCGTGTTCCAATCCCTGTGAATAGAATTCTAAAAAGATCTGTAACAAGATGCCAAGTAATATGAATATCCCTGTTGTTTTGGGGTCAGAAGCTTGATAAACTTCAGGCAGCAGGTCAAAAATTGTCAATGCCAGTAATAGCGAACCACTAAAGGCCAATAGCAACCTCAGGCCGTATTCCTTTGTGGGTTTGATAAGTAAAACCAAAAAGTAGCTGATCAGTACAGCTAAAATGAGTAGGATATATGTCACGCAGCAGACATTTCGATTTAATTCTTCTGAAAAGAGCGCTAAAATTAGTGTATTTTAGCGGGATTTGCAGGCCTTGATATGAACAAGAATTTCAATATGATTGCCAAAACCTTTTATGGTTTTGAGGATGTCCTGGCAAGAGAACTTCGCGATCTGGGTGCTTCTAACGTACAAAAGGGCATTAGAAGTGTTTCCTTTGAAGGCGATACCGGTTTTATGTATAAGGCCAATTTATCCCTGCGCACCGCGCTTCGCATATTGAAGCCGTTGCATACTTTTCGCGCAAGAAATGAGCGTGAACTATATCAAAAAACTTATGCCATCAACTGGGAAAAGATCCTGGATCCTGCTGATACTTTTGCTATCACAAGTTCTCTGAAATCGGATAAATTCAGTCACTCACTCTATATTTCTCAAAAAGTAAAAGATGCCATCGCTGATAAGTTCCGAGACCATCTGGGCCGGAGGCCGTCTGTGGATAAAGACACGCCGGATGTAAGAATACATATTCACATCCAGGGTACGGAATGTCACCTCTCGTTGGATAGTTCCGGCGATTCCCTTCATCATCGCGGGTATCGAACAGCTACTAATATCGCACCAATAAATGAAGTATTGGCAGCCGGACTAGTGCTGTTGAGCGGTTGGCAAGGTGAGTGTGATATCTTGGATCCCATGTGCGGCAGTGGGACCATTCTAGTGGAAGCAGCCATGATAGCCTGCAAAATACCTGCTAATATCAATAGAAAGAATTTTGCCTTTCAGAAATGGAAAGACTTTGATCCAGAACTATACGATGTAATATTTCAGAGTTGCCTGGCTAAGACAAGAGAATTTCATTTTACCATTTCAGGCTATGATAAGGCGCCCTCAGCTGTTAATAAAGCTTTACAGAACATCAGAAATGCGGGGTTGGAAGATTACATTAAAATAGAAAGAGCCAACTTCTTTGATACCAAAAAGTTATCGGATCGGAGGCTTCATATTTTGTTCAATCCACCTTATGGTGAAAGGCTCGAGTTAAACGTGCAGGAATTTTATCAGCAAATAGGCGATACACTTAAAAAAAATTACCCCGACACACAGGCCTGGTTTATTACCTCTAATCTGGAAGCACTAAAATTTGTTGGACTAAGACCTTCTCGAAAGATCAAACTCTATAATGCCCGATTGGAGTCAAGATTGGTGCAGTACAATATCTACAAGGGAAGTAAGAAGGGCAAATATCAGCAGGTCGAGTAATTAATTTTCCGTAGGTTCTTTTCGTTTGGATTTCTTGTAAATAGGAATCAGATAGGTGAGAGAATAATTGTATCCAACGCCAAACTTGCTGTCCTCTGTGACCTTATTAAAGCCGGGTATCCATAAATTCCGCATACGGTCAGATTCCTTATTGGTCACTAAAAAACCAAGACGTACAGATGCGCCTGCAAAGAAATTGGCGAAAAGTTCGGCTTTAACGCCAAAAAGGAATTCCAGCCAACTTGCATTCAATCCACTAAATTCTTCTGCTGGAAGGGCTCCCTGTACAAATCCATCAGGATTCCAGTACCTATTGCTGTCGTAGATGGTGTAGTTATTGAGTGTCTGGCTAAAAGTACTAAAAGCATATCGCCCTCCGATAAATATGGAGTTGTTCATGCCGTACCAATTTTCATACGTGTTGAAATCTACACCCAACTTGATATAACTGCCGGAAGATTCAAAATCATAGATCTCGAACTGATTCTCATTCAAATCATTACCCAATGTTTCTGCCCTGGATAATTTTTCATTGCCTAGTTCGGCGGCGGCAAATAAGCGGTGGGTAATGCGCATATCTCCAACGATCTCCAGTCCCTGATAATTGTCGTCATAGAGTGTACGCAACGGACGGCTAAGATCGATCCCCACACGAATACCATATATCTGTTTGTACTCGATACTATCGGTAAGAATAGAATCCTGAGAATGGCCAAGACCAGCTGTCAGGGTGAGGCCAATAATGAATATGATCTTAGTGAAAGATTTCAACATGGGCAGATTCGAACGAATTTATCGTCGGGGTGATTATTTCTATACTTTGGATCCAATTGTCTGAATCAGGGCTCAGTGTTTCGCTTAATTCATCGTAATTGGCGATGAATCCACAGGCTCTGGAAACAAAGACCTCCTGAGTACTGTAACTAAATCTGAGCGTGTCAATATTGCCCGTCTCCAGATCATCCTCATCTGCCGAGTCGCTAATGAACAAAAATTCAGTATCCGGCTGATTGATCCGTAGTGGTATGGCAATAGAATCAAGGGTGGTGCGATCCGCAAAAGTATCTACCGGATCAGACTGGTTTAGGCCTATAACGCGAAGGTTGCTGACAGATTTAGACGTTTCCGGTTCTGCAGCATCATAAAATCTTATAATTAACAGCGGTGTATCTCCTTCTACGCAGATATCGTCCTTTTCACAGGACATGGCAAAGAATACTAGCGTAAAAATGAAAAAATAAGCCCGACAACCTCTTCTATGTCTTTTTAAAAAATCTATGATCATATTGGCTAATGGGCTCTTATTGGAAGATTTTCTCCAAAAGTACAACATTTTCTACATGGTAAGTTTGAGGGAACATATCTACGGCCTGTGTTCTTGTTACCTTGTAAATATCCTTTAATAGCGATAAATCCCTGGCCTGTGTGGCGCTGTTGCAGCTAACGTAAACGATCCTGGGAACACCCAATTTAATGATCTGCTGTACTACTTGCCTGTGCATTCCATCCCTGGGTGGATCCGTGATAATTATGTCCGGACTACCGTTTTGCTGAACAAACTGATCGTTCAACAGATCCTTCATGTCTCCTGCAAAGAATTGCGCATTGCCGATCTTATTACTCTCCGCATTAAAGCGT
>JBPEXP010000400.1:0-7540 GCA_052031475.1 Flavobacteriaceae bacterium
ATAAGTGGTTTGAAGCTTCAGACCGGAGAGAGTTGCGGCCCTTTATGAAAACTGAGCCCATACCCAATTCCAATCCACAGATCCATGCTCCCTACGGCTATGGTGAGGTGCTGGGTAGCGGTAGGATAGATACAAAAACGCTGGTTGAAAGCTATACAGCCTATCTTCAGGAAACAGGGAGGTTCATTGACGACAAAGTTGTGTTTGACCAAATTCAATTAGCAGAATCAGCGGTCTTTTATAATCAGCAGCAATATGGACAGGTGGTATTTGCCACCGGTTACGGCCTTCATGAAAATGATTTTTTCAACTACTTGCCCTTACAGGGAACCAAGGGTGAATTGCTGACCATCAGGTCCGAGCGTCTCAATGAGAGCAGGGTTATCAAGTCTTCTGTATTTATCATTCCTTTAGGGAACGATCTTTACAGGGTAGGCGCAACCTATAAATGGAGGGACAAGACCAATAAGCCAACCGAAGAAGCAAGAGATGAGTTGTTGGAAAAGCTGGAGTCTTTTCTGCTATGTGATTACGAAGTGGTGGATCATATTGCCGGAATCCGCCCAACGGTCACAGATAGAAGACCGCTGGTAGGCCGTCATCCTGAGTTTGAGAACATGTATGTACTTAATGGTTTGGGATCCAGAGGTGTGATGATTGGCCCCTATGCGGCCAGATTACTGTTTCGTTTCATAGAATTTGGCGAGCCGTTGCCCCCGGATATGGATATTACCCGATTTGAAAAGCAATATCAACCGCATCAGAAATCCCGGTAAAGTACCATTACTGTTTGATCTTTTCGGCGGAGTAGTCGATAAAAAAGTTGATCCAGATATTGCGGGAGATACGGATGATGACCGGCAGGAACAGGACCAGCGTCACCACAATGGCGATAAAGCTGTTAAGTAAAGTAGTTCCAATGAAAAGAAAGGAAATAACAAAGGCGGCCACTGCAAATGCGATCCCAACCGCATAACTCACATACATGGCTCCAAAAAAGAACGAGGGCTCTATCTTGTATTTTACATGGCAGTTACTGCAGCGCTCCTTCATCTTAAAAAGGGATCCGATGCGATAAGGATTGCTCTCCCGATACATGCTTTCCCTGTGACATCTGGGGCAACTGCCTGTTAAAATGCTGTATAGTTTGCTGCCTTTTTTTAACATTTGTAGAAATTCGTTTTCAAAAATAGCGCTTTTATAGACCTGTAAGGTAACGCGTGTAACACAGCATGATAAATATACACAAGCTCTCGGTTTCCTTTGGTGGAGACAATCTTTTTAATGACGTTTCATTCAGGATTACAGCCGGTGACCGGATTGGCCTGATCGGGAAGAATGGTGCCGGTAAAACCACGCTTTTAAAACTGCTTGCAGGGCTTATGAAGGCAGATGGGGGCGACATTGCTTTGGAGAAGAATACCAGGATAGGCTACCTGAAACAGGATATGGAATTTGACAGGGGTCTTACGGTATTGGAGGAAACCTATAAGGCATTTGGCGAGATCAGGAGCTTGGAAAGCCAGATGCAGAAGATCCAGTTGCAGCTGACGGAAAGAAAAGACTATGAAAGTGAGGCATATCACGGCCTCATGCACGAATTGGATGAGGCTCAACAGCGATATGAGATCTTAGGGGGTTACCACTACCAGGGAGAGGCAGAAAAGGTATTGATGGGCCTGGGTTTCAGGCGAGAGGAGTTTGAGAACAGTACGGAAACCTTTTCGGGCGGCTGGAGGATGCGCATTGAACTGGCTAAGCTGCTGCTTGAAAAAAATGAAGTGTTGTTGATGGATGAGCCTACCAACCACCTGGATATCGACTCTATTATCTGGCTTGAAAGCTATCTGCAATCCTTTCCGGGTGCCCTTGTCATCGTATCGCATGATAAGAAATTTTTAGATCAGGTCACCAACCGGACCATCGAAATATCGCTGGGCCGTATCTACGATTACAAGAAACCTTATTCTGAGTTTCTCGCGCTACGCGATGAAATAAGGGAACAACAGAAGAACGCCAAAAAAAATCAGGAAAGGGAGATCCAGCAGGCAGAAAGGTTGATCGAGCGCTTCAGGGCCAAATCCTCCAAAGCTTCGATGGCCCAATCCCTGATCAAGAAATTGGACCGAATGGAGCGGATCGAGGTGGATGGAGTGGAAAAACAGCTGATGAAGGTACAGTTTCCCCTATCAGTCAATCCGGGAAAAGTGATTTTTGAATTGGAACAGGTAAGTAAGAGCTATGGCGCGAAGGAAGTACTTAAGGAGGTGGATATGATCATCGAAAGGAAGAGCAAAACGGCCTTTGTAGGCCAGAACGGGATGGGAAAGACTACCCTGGCGCGGATCCTGGTCGGAGAAATTGAATACAAAGGCAGGGTGAAGCAGGGACATAATGTGCAGATAGGATATTTTGCCCAGGACCAGGTAGATCATTTGGACGGTAATAAGACGGTGCTGGAAACCATGACGGATGCGGCCCTTGAGTCTAACAGGAGTCAGGTACGTGATATGCTGGGTGCTTTTCTCTTTAGTGGAGACGAGGTAGACAAATACGTGAAAGTCCTCTCCGGGGGCGAGCGGAACAGGCTTGCCCTGGCCAAAATGTTGTTGCAGCCCATCAATGTGCTTGTGATGGACGAGCCTACTAATCACCTCGATATCCAGTCTAAGGAAGTGCTGAAACAAGCCCTGGAAAAATTTAAGGGGACCCTGATTGTTGTAAGCCATGATCGCGACTTCCTTCAGGGACTCACACAAAAGGTTTATGAATTCCGGAACGGGATTATAAAAGAGTTCCTCGGTGATGTAAACGAGTATTTGAGCTCGAGAAATGCAGATGATTTTCGTGCGATAGAAAAAAAAGCTGAACAGAAAAAAGAGGCCCGTGTTTCATCGGGCAGAAACGACTATGAAGAACAAAAAATGATCCGGTCACTGAAGAATAAAATTTCCAAGCTCGAAAAAGCCATCGGAGTACTGGAAGATGAAATTTCTGCTATCGACCATCAACTTCTGATGAACTATGACCAGACCATTTCACAGCCCAATTTCTTCGATCACTACCATGAAAAAAAAGAAGAGTTGGAAGAATTGATGAAGCGCTGGGAAACGAGAACTACGGAACTAGAATTGCTGCAAAGGCCTTAGTGCGCTAAATCCGGAAAAAATTTCACAACAAAAAAACGGGGTTTCTCAACAAAAACGTACCATTCATCGATAAAATTGGCATTTTATCAGGAATTCACGTTACTTTTGTAGGGTAATTCTTTAATATTTGTAAAAGCAATATTTAAGACTTATCTCCTAAATCTGATATATGAATAAGCTGCTTGTTATAATGCTACTTTTCTTGCTGGCCGGCCCAAGTGCTTTAGCAAGAGTTGATGAGACTGAGAGACAAGCTTTGATAGATCTTTATGAGAGCACTAATGGACTACACTGGGTCCGGAAGTGGAATCTCGATGAACCTGTCAAGCAGTGGTACGGAGTAGAAGTAGAGGGTAATCACGTGGTTGCCATCAACCTGTTCCGGAATAATCTTCAGGGTCCCCTGCCGGAAAGCATTGGCGATCTGGTACATCTCAGGCATTTGAACCTTGCATTCAACAATATAAGCGGTCCCATTCCAACTACGATAACCAGCCTGCAGCATCTTCAGGTACTTCGTTTAGAAATGAATAAGCTCAAAGGGCAGATCCCCAGGGATATGGGTAATATGACCAGCCTGACTAGTTTTACGGCCTTCAACAACTTTTTAAGTGGCCGGATTCCAGAAAGCCTGGGTGCACTTGAACACCTTACCGAATTAAACCTGTCTAGCAACGATATATTTGGACGCATCCCCGCATCGCTGGGCAATCTTGCCAAATTAGAAAAGCTGGGCTTGTTTCAGAATACGCTCTACGGGGAAGTTCCTTCTGAGTTGGGCCAATTGTCGCAACTTCAGGAATTGGTACTTGCTAATAATGAACTCAGTGGCGAGATCCCGGTAGAATTTGGTCAGCTGGCCAGCCTTAAGGTTATGCAGATACAGAATAACAAGTTTGAATCGTTGAAAAACCTGGAATTAATGAATTCAAGACAGTTTCTTGTTTTCGATTACGATAAGCCCGAGGTGGAGCTCGAATTTAAAGACGTCAATTTTTCGAGGACTCGTATGGCCGATACAAAATTTGAGGATGACAACGAGTAGTCAACTTGTAGTTTAGTTAGTTTGGTAAAGGGATGCAAAGCGTCCCTTTTTTCTTGCCATATACTGAAGGCTGTTTATAGATGTAAGAATATCATTGAACAACATTTAGTAAATATTTAACTATAGTTGCATATGCAACTATTTTCTTTTTCTTTAGCTTAGCCATCATGAAAACGGCCACTAAGGTAGACTTTGAAGAGTCTATAGCACCCTGGCTTGGCAAGACCGTCAAGATTGTAGAATACTACCTGCAGGAAGAAATGCTCAAACAGGGATTGGATTTGAGTAAGGAGCAGATGATCGTTCTTAAAAAGCTTTATGAGGAAGATGGCCGCAATCAGAACGAACTCGCTTTTCTTACCCTCCGCGATAAATCCTCACTTACCAGGCTCTTGTCTAAGCTCGAAAAGAAGGAGTATATCAAAAGGGTACAAAGCGAGGAAGACCGGAGGGTAAATCACGTATTTATAACTCCTTCAGGGATTGAGATTTACAAAAGATCCAGGGCTGTCATTCAAAAGATAGTCGGCATTATGGAGCACGATATTAGTCAGGAGGAAATCGATCAAATAATCCGAACCCTCCAAAAGATCCAGACGAATTTTACATCAGAACAGGCATTTTTATAAAATTATATGAGAAAGATTATACTCTCCATTCTAGGCGTTCTTATCATCATTATCTCCGTATATGTGGCGATGATGATCGTAAAGAGCAGGAACACTCCCAGACCGGTGCCGGCCAAGGTGGTCAAAACCGTTTTTGTGGATACCGTTAAAAATCGTTCCGTTCCTATCATCGTACCGGCCAACGGGAATCTGGTTGCCAAACAGAGGCTGGAATTGTATTCTGAGGTACAGGGGGTCTTCCGCAAGGGAAGCAAGTTGTTCAAAGCCGGGCAAACTTACAGGCAGGGCGAACTTATTATCAATATAGATGCTTCGGAATATTATGCCGCTGTTCAATCGGCCAAAAGTGACCTCTACAATTTGATTACTTCAGTCATGCCTGATCTAAGATTGGATTATCCCGATTTTTACGGTAAATGGCAGTCGTACCTGAACGGATTTGACCTGAACCAGACCACTCCTGAATTGCCGGAACTCGTGTCTGAAAACGAGAAGTATTTTATTTCGGGCAGGGGTATCCTAACCAGCTATTACAATGTAAAGAATATGGAGCAGCGGCTGTCTAAGTATCGCATACGCGCTCCTTACACCGGGGTACTCACGGAAGCTTTGGTTACCGAAGGCACACTGATCCGATCCGGTCAGAAACTCGGTGAATTCATCAATACCGGGGTATATGAACTGGAGGTGGCTATCAGTAAGTCTTACAGCGATTTACTCCGACTGGGAGAGCAGGTTGAACTGGGAAATCTGGATAACACCAAGACCTATACCGGTACTGTTAGCAGGATCAATGGAAAGGTAGACCAGACCACTCAGACCATCACGGCCTTTATTGAAGTAAGCAATCCTGATTTAAAAGAGGGGATGTACCTGGAGGCTAAACTGAATGCCAAAGAGGAGGAAGAGGCCATTGAAGTGGATCGAAGCCTGCTTCTGGAAAACGATCAGATTTTTGTAGTGAAGGATTCGGTGCTTGATCTGATCGATGTGCGCCCCATTCATTTCTCAAATAAGACCGTAGTGTTGAAAAATGTGCCGGAAGGCTCTGTTATGGTTTCCAAACCAGTAGTAGGTGCTTATGAAGGCATGCTGGTTAAGATTTATGAAGAACCACAGATCAACTAATCAAAGCGCGCCTCCATTATGAAAAATATCATTTCCTATTTCATCAAATACCATGTGGCGGTTGACGTCATCATTATCGCCTTCTTCATATTCGGTATTTTCGGTGCCAAATCACTGAAATCATCTTTCTTTCCACTTACGGAATCCAAGAATATTCTTATAAGTATTGTTTATCCGGGAGCTTCCCCCCAGGAAATTGAAGAAGGAATTGTCCTTAAGATCGAAGATAATCTAAAGGGACTAGAAGGAGTAGACCGTGTTACTTCTACCTCAAGGGAGAATAGCGGTTCGATCAATGTGGAGATCGAAAAGGGCCGGGATATAGACTTTATGCTTTTGGAGGTTAAGAATGCGGTGGATCGCGTTCCTACCTTCCCTTCAGAAATGGAACCTCTTATCGTTTCGAAACTCGAAGCGGTGCGTCAGACCATTACTTTCTCCATCAGCGGTGAAAATATCCCACTGGTAACCCTAAAGCAGATAGGCAGGCAGATTGAAAATGATCTCCGGGCCATTGAAGGAATTTCACAAATTGAAATGAGTGGATTTCCTGAAGAGGAAATCGAAATCGCGGTCAATGAAAACAGTTTGCTGGCTTACAATCTTTCATTTGACGAGGTCTCCAGGGCGGTGAGCAATGCCAATATCCTGGTAACAGGAGGTAATATCAAAACAGATGCGGAAGAATACCTCATAAGGGCCAATAACCGATCCTATTACGGCCAGGAGCTCTCTAATCTTATCATCCGGGCAGATGCCAGCGGAAAGGCGATACGCCTGAAGGATGTGGCTATAATTCGCGACCGGTTCTCTGAAACCCCTAATGCCTCATATTTCAACGGGCAGCTTTCAGTGAGCACTACCATTACAAGTACCAATACAGAAGACCTGATCTCTTCTGCGGAGAAGGTGAAGGAGTATATCGGCCAATTCAATCAAAAGTATAACAATGTGCAGTTGGATGTGGTGAGCGATCTGTCTAAAGTACTCACTCAGCGTACTCAGCTACTTACTGAGAACGCGATCATGGGTATGACGCTGGTCTTGCTCTTTCTGTCACTCTTCCTCAACACCCGTCTCGCATTCTGGGTGGCCTTCGGACTGCCGATATCCTTCCTTGGGATGTTTGTATTTGCGCCGATGTTTGATGTGACCATCAATGTACTGTCACTTTTTGGAATGATCATCGTAATAGGCATCCTGGTAGATGATGGGATCGTCATTGCAGAAAATATATACCAGCACTATGAAAAGGGAAAAAATCCGATACAGGCTGCCATTGACGGAACGATGGAGGTGATACCACCCATTGTTTCGGCTATTGTCACCACTATTCTGGCTTTTTCAATCTTCTTTTTCCTGGACGGAAGGATTGGTGACTTCTTTGGAGAGGTTTCAGTCATTGTAGTGCTTACACTGGTAGTCTCCTTGATTGAGGCCCTGATCATACTTCCGGCTCACCTGGCTCATTCTAAGGCTCTCAGACCCAGAGATCCTAAACCTAAGAAGGGTCTAGCTTTGGTCTTCGACAAATTGAGGGGTTTCAATGAGATCGGCGACAGGATCATGACCTATATGAGGGACAACTG
>JBPEXP010000401.1:0-5449 GCA_052031475.1 Flavobacteriaceae bacterium
CAGGGCTCCTTTGATAGACTGCAACTGACCGTCCAGCGATAATTCGCCCATGATCATATATTCATCCAGTCTGTCGCTTTTAATTTGTCCGGATGCGGAAAGGATGGCCAGGCTTATAGGCAGATCATAGGCAGATCCCTCCTTGCGCATATCGGCCGGAGCCATATTTATCGTAATCTTTTTGCCGGGGATTTTAAAGCCATTGTTCAAAAGCGCTGCGGCTATCCTGTAATTGCTTTCCTTGATGGCATTATCTGGTAAACCTACAAGATGATAGCCAATACCCCGGTGGATATTGACTTCTATCGTAATCGTTGTGGCGTCTATTCCAAAAACGGCTCCTCCATAAACCTTAGACAACATGTATGCTCTTTCTTCTTTAAAGATAGAAAGATAATCTTAAATATAGAATATTTTCTATATTATTTAGAAATTATTCTACACTAAATTCCCGGGATATAGAAACGGGGTAGCCTGCCTGATCATAACCCTGAAGTTCAATCTCGAAGCTGCCTTTAATGTCAGAGGTATAGAAAGTAAATGACTTTTGTTGTTCAGATAGCTCAAAATTAGGCTGCCAATAGAGCTGGTAACGAAAATCCGGGATGCGCTCATTGTCATCAGCTTCTGAATGCTGCTGAAAGAAATATCCCTTATAAGGCTCTGGTCTTTTCAGTTGCACCTGGTTCAGGTGACCTCTGAAAAAAGATTCTGCGAATTCGCCGGTATTGGTTTGAATGCTCAGCACGCCCTGGAATTGTTGGGGCCCAAGCATGATGCGATCCCTTAAAAGTGCAATGCTTCGGACCAGCTTAGAGTTGTAGTCCGTAAAATCCTTGTGATCGCGAATATAGAGACCGTCTACCACCACTGCCGGCAATAAGCCTGTAGATTCTAAATAACCCTCCAGTGGCCTTACGCCAAAAGTGGGTGGTTCATTCCCGTTTTCATCAATCCAGGCGTGATCTACTATTTCTACCATGGTTTCCCTAAGCGTATTGAACCTGGTGAAATCGTCCAGAATAAATTGTTGTTGAAAATCCCTGTAAAATGGCAGTTGATCAGACAGTGCAAGCACAGTATCGGATTTAACCACACCATAGGCGTTTTCAATCTGGTTATGAACGCTCCTTTTCAGGATGGAAGGCTCCATGGCCGGATCAATGGTAAAGGATGTAAACTCCAGGCCATTGAACTCAGGACTGGCCTCCGGGTCTAATTTTATTTCGTAGGAATCCGATTCAGGATCCAATAATTGGAACACTGCCTCATTATCGGTTATCTGAGTATCCAGAATAAAATAAAATCGCCCTGTTTGATCCGTCTGTGCTATTTCGAGCAAATAGGCATCCCCGGGTATAGACAGGACCACCTGCTGGCCCGGTACTCCCTGTTGGTTCTGTGCATCCACTACCCTGCCGCTAAAAAGTTCTCCCCGTAATTCTGGTAAGATGTCATATCCGGCAGAAGAAGCTGACAAAGTATTTTTGTCTCTCCAAAAGTCCACGCCGGAAGATGATACTGCAGGTAATTTGGGATCGAGCCTTTTTACCGAGATCGAATAATTGCCTCCCAAGGCTGTGGTTTGAAGGGCCCGGACTTGGACATCTATTTTTTCGCGTTGGCCAAAACTAGTCTGTCCCAATTCAATATTTACCAAGTGTTCGCCGTGAGATACTTTAGGTTCAACCGGAGTGATCTTTGCTGCGGTTTGAACGAGCAGGCTGTCGGTTGACAGACTGTCTTTCTCTACCTCAGCCAGGTGTTTTTCAGGTGTTACCTTGTAAGGATTGATGATGATCAGGTCACTTTCAAAGAAAGCCTGGGTTTTCCTGCTCTGCATCCATTGGGTATAGGCTACCAGCTTATAGCTGCCTGTTGCAATCTCTGTAGGTATAGAAAAATCAGAATACCCAACGCCGTTCTCAAGTCTTATTTTGTGGCTAAATATGCTATTACCTTCACCATCTATTAAGCGGACATAGGCCATTTTGCTCAAGATGCTCAGATCCTGATCCTTGAGGTTGATCACATAGATCTTGTAATAGAGTTTTTCACCGGCAAATAATATATTGTTGTTATTGTGGATATAGATCCCCTCCTGATGAATGTTCTGATAAAAGCCTGTAGCACCGCGGTTGGTATTGAATCCCTGGGCCAGACCATTAAATAGTCCGGCAACCATCAAAGTCAATATGAATCCAATTAATTTTTTCATTTTAAAGATTTTATTCTTCTACCCAAAATTCCGGGACCTCGATTTCCCCGATTGCCGTACAATCGCCGCATACCCGGGGTACTACCCTGTATGGTCCTTCACCCTGCTGCGGATTAGCGTTTTCTTCTACATAGCGAACCTGGTTTCGCTCAACCAATCCCCTTAAAATACACTGGGGAGGGATCCCTCTTGCCAGCTCAGGAGCATTTATATTACAGGGATTGATATACGGCGGCAGATCCTCCCCCGGATAAAAATCCTCGTAATTAAAGAAGATCCTTTCTTCATTCATTGATACTACGTCAAAATATCCAAGCACTTTTTCTGCTTCATCGGTGTCTGAAAATACATTCCCGTTTAAAAATCCGACCTGAGTGTCTGAAAACAGGCTTTCTGAACTCGTAAAATCATTGAGAGTCTGGTAATAGCTGAAACTCGATTCGGATTGAATAAGCTGTCTCACAAGAATTGAATACCGATGCGAAATAATATAATCTTCGCTGCTGATAAAACGAACCAAAAATCTGCTTACGCGGTCTTCGTTCAGATTATTAGTATTGATTTGAATGATATCAGTGGAAATCTGAGTGCGGAAACAAGTCTCTTCTTCTCGTTCTTTGGTTACAACCAAGACCCCACAGCCACCGTCAGGATCCCCTATCAATTCGTCAGGTCTCCAGAAAGGAGCTATCACCTTAAAAGTTTCTTCATAGGTATAGCGGTAGTTCTGGGCATTCCCCGATGGATCAAAACTGTCTACGAAAATTCCGATCCCGTCCACTCCGTCTGAATTAACTATACGCTCAGCATACACCCGCTCAATTGGGACCGATGAGGGTAATTGTGAATCCAGCGAAGAATATGTTCTACCGTCACTGGTACTGATGTTCAGCGAATAATTCCGGCCCGGAAGGGCTTGAAATGAGGAGATCGACTGATAACGGCCTGGTGATATCTCCACAAAATCAAAGCTGTTGCCCTGATCGTCACTTACACGGACTGTGGCATTACTTTCCAGGTCAGGACCGTCTTCCTCAAATTCGTATGTACGACTGAGAAGGATTTGCTGCTGCTCCAATTGATCGGTAATGCTGGCTTCAACCACCAATGCACTTTCAAAAGTGATCGTTTCGGGTTCAAAGGGATCCACGCAGCTCACTGCCAGTAATAATAAGGCAGAAAGCGCAGCGCATATTGTTTTTAATTTATTCAACCTCATCATCTACTTATCAATTTTCATTCAACCCAAAACTCCGGTAGTTCCGTTGTTCCAATCTCGGTACAGTCGCCACAAACCCTTGGAACCACTAAATAAGGTCCTTCACCTTCTGCTATGGGCCCATTGGCCCCAGCATAACGCACAGTATTGGCCTGAACCGTTCTGGTAAGAACACATCCGGCCGGACTGGCCAATGGAGGGGCTGTTTCCCTGCAGGGATTGATATAAGGGGGCAATGGCTCGCCCGGGAAAAGGTCTTCATAATTAACAAAAATCCTCTTCTCATCCAGCGCGGCCACATCAAAATAACCCAGTACTTTTTCATCCCTTTCGATATCTGAAAATACATTTCCGTTTAGAAATCCTACTTGCGTTTGTGTAAAAAGACTTTCAGATCCCGAAAAATCGTTCAAAGTCTGGTAGAATGTAAAACTTGCGTCAGATTGCACCAGTTGTTTGACCAAAATGGAATACCTGTGCGAGATGATATAGTTGTCCCTGTTAATGAATCGCACCAGGAATCGGCTTACGCGGTCTTCCTCCAGGTTATTGGTACTGATCTGGATGATGCTGTTTGAGAATTCCGTTCGGTAACAGACCCGTACCTCAGGATCCCTGGGAGCCGTATCCAGGTCGCAGCTTTCAGGAATTGGAACCAGATCTTCTGGAAACCATCTGGGTGCTATAATTCTAAAAGTCTCTTCGTAGACGTACCTGTAATTGGAAGCATTGCCGCTTGGGTCAAAGCTGTCTGCAAAAATGGCAAGACCCTCTACTCCGTCTGCGTTCACTATGCGCTCTGCATAAATACTGTCCAGGCTGGTGGTGGCCGGCAATTGAGCCTGTTCCGAACTGTAAGAACGATTATCACTTGTAGTAATATTCAGTGAGTAATTCCTACCGCTCTCTGCCATGAAGGCTGAGTTGGATCGATAAATTCCGGGTTCTGATTCTGTAAATACATAGCTATTCCCCTGGTCATCCGTAACACGTACCTGCGCATTGGTTTCGGCCTCTGGACCTTCAGCTTCAAATTCAAAAGTCCTGCTTAGAAAAATTTCCTGCGTTTTGAGCTCATCGGTGATGGTGGCCTCTACCACCAGGGCACTTTCAAAAGTAACGGTCTCCGGTTCAAAAGGCTCTACGCATCCTATCAGTAAGGCAGAGCCGCCCAGGAGCATATTCTTTGATATGTAAGTTGCTCTTTTCACCGCTGAACCATTAAAACTTAAAGTTATAAGTGATTGTCGGCACAGGTATTGCGAAAATGGAGCTTTGAAAGGCTTTTAATTCGCCGTTTTCTGTGACAAAGAATACGGAATAGGGGTTGTTTCTTCCCAGTACATTATATATGGAGAAATTCCAGAAGCTGTGTGCAAACTTCTTGATCTTGTGATTGCCCTCCAGGTTAAAGCTGATGTCCAGACGGTAGTAATCCGGGATTCGGAATTCATTCCGATCACTGTAAAAGACAAATTCAGAATTATTGAAATTAAAACTGCCTATGGGATAAGTAACAGGCCTTCCCGTCTGGTATACAAAATTGGCCGATGCGCTGAATCGCTTGGTAAATTTATAGTTGGCAACCACGCTTATATCATGAGGCTTATCGAAATTAGAAGGGAAGTACTCCCCGTTGTTGACCCTTTCTTCGGGAAATTCGCTGTCTAACCTAATGAAAGACCTGGAATAGGTATAGCCCAGCCAGCCATTTAGCTTGCCGGCATTCTTTTTTAACAGGAACTCAATGCCATAGGCTCTTCCATCGCCCTGTAAAACTTCGGTTTCTATAGTTTCGTTGAGCAGTAATTGTGCCCCTACCTTGTAGTCCAGTATATTTTTTGAACGTTTGAAATAACTCTCCAGGCTTAGTTCGTAATCATTGCCGTCAAAATTTTTATAGAGGCCGAGAGAAACCTGGTAAGCTTCCTGCGGCTTGATATTCAGGTCGGATAATTTCCAGGTATCTACCGGTGAAGCTGTGGTATTATTAGTGAGCAAATGGATGTATT
>JBPEXP010000402.1:0-2739 GCA_052031475.1 Flavobacteriaceae bacterium
AGTGGCTCTTTTGGTCAAATAAATGCTCAAAGGTAACATTATTAAGGTAGAAAGCCATGCTCCGAGAATAGGATGGATATTTCCCTCCTTGGCATAGTTGCCCGCAAAGACCCCTAGAAAATAATATACCAGGAACAGTACAATGGCTATGACCATCGGTAATCCAATTCCGCCTTTACGTATGATGGCACCCAAAGGCGCGCCTACAAAAAACAGGATAATACAAGACAGGGCCAATGCGTACTTTTTGTGAAGGGAAAGGATATGCATATAATAGATCTTATACCTTCTCTGTATATCTTCTTTCTTGCCGGTAACCGAATTCAATATATTACTCACTGAGTTTTTTGCAGAGGCCAAAAGCTGGTCCTTTTCCCAGACCTTATAGAGATTAAAAATATCTTCGGTGCTTTCAATAGGTATATTTTTGGGAGCCTGCTGCACCAGTATTGTAGAATCTGGAATCTTCATAACCACGGCACTGCTCTCTACTTTCAGCGAATCCGCATCATCTACAGCGACAAATGCCCCCATTCTATTGATGATATTTTTTGAAAAGGCATTAATGACCTTAATATTGTTGATTTTCAGCGAATCGATGTCCTTGTTCAACCGGTAAACATTCTTCATCTTATCAGTAGTGACGTTCCGGTCTTCTTCCAGGTCTTGTGGTTCAGGGATCTCTATGTTGATCGTATAACTTTCAAAATTAGATCTGGCAAAAGGTTGCAGACGTTTATCCTCACTGGATTTTGGTTCAATTTCCTCGTAGTAATGACCGTCTTCCAGGATCAATTGAATGATGTCCGACTCCTCACTGCTGATAAATTCACCCCGACTCGCCTTGATGACCGTCGTATTCTTCTGGAGACGGGATTTTTCGTGTATGACCACATTTTCCAGAAATCGATCATTAGGACCATATTTATTCTCTACCTTAATGCTCCTTCCTTCAATATCGCTAAAAACGCCTTCCTGAATGATGGCTGCCGGCTTTACTTTGGCTATGTTCCTCCTCAGATTGTAGATTTTCTGTTGGGATGCAGGGATGACACTATTGGCAAAAAAGAAAGTCACGCCGCCCAGGAAGATGACAAATATAATAAGGCTCAGCATGGATCTCTGGAGTGAGATTCCTGAGGCCTTCATCGCCGCAAATTCATAGTTCTCCGCAAAATTCCCGAAAGTGATGATGGAGGAGAGAAGCACGGTAAGTGGAAGTACCTTCTCTGTGAGGTCTGGCAGCAGGTAAAAGATGAATTTGGCTATGATAATGATATCCAGACCCTTGCCTGCCAGATCGTCTATAAAAAGCCAGATCGTCTGGAAGATGAAAATGAACATCAGTATGACGAAAGAGCTGATAAAATTATAGAGGAACCGGCCTAATATATACTGATCTAATATACGCAACTCACTAGTTTCTAATGATATAGTACCCGGCATCCTGGTACTTATCCTCATCAAAAGTAAACAAGGTTTTTGAGATCGGTTGATTCGTTTTAAAAGAATTAACAGTGATGGTGGTCTGTGTACCGTTCTTGCCTGTTTCTATGAGTTTGTAGATATGCTTGGTCTCTACATCAATGCCGAGCAGGATGGATTCGATCTCCGAATCCGTATCAATGGGAAGTAGCTTGACGTACTGGATTTTTCGTCCCTGTACGTTTTGAAGAATATCCCACTGGTACGTATGTCCTTCTTTGTAGAAGGTCAGCATTTTGGAAGGAGTGATCGTATTTTCATCTTCGGAGCGGTCTTCTATGGTAACTTCCTCGTTCTCCGGAACGATGGTATAAACCTTGGAGCCGTCATAGATCTGCTGGGAGCCCAGGTAATTAAACAAATACTTGTCTCCCTGCAGCGTTACATCGCCGCGAGTCTCCTGGTTGATATCCGCTTCAGTATTTTGGAGTGAATATTTAAAATCTACCTGAATATTGTCATAACTCCTTACTTTTTGGTACACTTCATCTAATAAGGCCTTGGCCTTATCTGAGCCCTGAGCACTTAGCGTAAGGGCACAAAAAATAAAAAGCAGGCTTCCTAATATCTTCTTCATCGTTGCTGTGTTTCGTTCTTTAATAATTGATCTAATGCTATCATGTCCGGAACCAAGACCTGGCGAGCCTTACTACCTTCAAAAGGCCCTACAATGCCAGCTGCCTCCAGCTGGTCTATAATGCGGCCTGCCCGGTTATATCCCAATTTCAGTTTTCTCTGGATAAGCGATGCCGATCCTTGCTGTGCCGAGACGATGACCTCCGCTGCTTCCCTGAACATAGCATCTCTTTCCGAGATATCGTAATCAATCCCTGTGCCAGATTCTTCACCAACGTATTCCGGCAGCAGATGGGCACTCGGATAAGCCCGTTGAGACCCAATATATTCCGTGATCTTGGCTACCTCCGGGGTATCTACAAAAGCACACTGTAAGCGCGTCATATCGTTACCCTGGGTAAAAAGCATATCCCCACGACCAATGAGTTGATCGGCACCCTGGTGATCCAGGATGGTCCTCGAATCGATCTTTGAGGTAACCCTGAAAGCAATCCGCGCCGGGAAGTTTGCTTTGATCAGTCCGGTGATCACATTGACCGACGGTCTCTGTGTTGCTATAACCAGATGAATACCGATAGCCCTGGCAAGCTGTGCAAGCCGGGCCAGCGGAGCCTCCACTTCTTTACCTGCAGTCATGATCAGGTCGGCAAACTCGTCAATGATCAGGACAATGTAGGG
>JBPEXP010000403.1:0-2707 GCA_052031475.1 Flavobacteriaceae bacterium
CCGTAGATGACTATAACAACGATGGTTGGCTGGATATTTACATCACTAATCTTTACCCGACGCCCAATCCGGCAAGTACCATAGGCAATGCTTTTATGCGTAACAACAAGGACGGCACCTTTACAAATATCGCCTTCCAGAACGGTACCCGATTTGACAGTTTTGGCTGGGGAGCAGTATTTCTGGATAGCGAGCATGACGGGGACCTGGACCTTTATGTCAGCAGCCACCTTGATGGCACCGATGGCCGGATACCCTCGGCTTATTATGAGAACCTGGGCGATGGCAGTTTTGAAATACCTTCCGATGCAGGATTTGAAAACGATACCAGGACGAGTTACGGGAATGCCATAGGCGATATAGAAAATGATGGCAGACCGGATATTGCTGTTGTAAATATTGATGATCAGCCGGTAGATCTGTGGCGCAATATCAGCAATTCACAAAATAGCTGGCTGAAGGTGAAACTGCAGGGCACCACAAGCAATCGGATGGGTATTGGTTCATTCATTAAAGTTGTTGCTAACGGGCAGGCGTATTTTGGATATACGCTTTGTGGTGAAAGCTATATAAGCCAAAGCAGCCAGTCTGAATTTTTTGGTTTAGGCGATGCTTCCCTGATCGACTACGTTCAAGTGACCTGGCTAAGCGGACAAACAGACCGGATAGAAAATATTGCTGCTAATCAGACGATTACGATTGTTGAAGGCTCTGCTCCTGCCGAACCTATCATCGATGAAGAAGAAAAACCAGTGGTAAATGAGTTTCAGGACCATTCGGTGGCCAGGCAGTGGAATGAGGTTTTGCTGGATGCCATACGCGTAGATTTTGCAAGGCCAACGGTGCATGCACGGAATCTATTTCACAGTGCCATTGCCATGTACGACGCCTGGGCAATCTTTGATGAAACAGCAGAAACTATTTTCCTGGGTAAAAGTTTCGGGGATTTTCAATGCGATTTCAATGGTATCGAAGACCCGGCAGATGTGGATGCTGCAAGGAGCGAGGTGATGAGTTATGCGATGTACCGATTACTTACACACCGTTTTGCAGATTCTCCGGGTGCCACTTTTTCCACGTCTAATTTTGCAAGCCTGTTCAATTTACTGGGCTACGATGTGGATTTTACAGATACGAATTACGCTCAGGGTTCTTATGCCGCACTGGGCAATTACTTAGGTGCCAAGCTTATTGAGTTTGGCCTTCAGGACGGTGCTAATGAGAGCGATGCTTATGCCAACCTCTACTACAGCCCGGTGAATGACGAACTCACTTTATTTGAATACCAGGAACCCTTTGAATTGAATGATCCCAATCATTGGCAGCCACTAAGTTTCAACAATTTCGTGGACCAAAGCGGGAATCCTATTCCGGGGGGTACCCCTGATTTCTTAAGTCCGGAATGGGGTTCTGTCATACCTTTTGCTTTTACTGACAGTCAGCTCGAAATAAAAAATAATGGGTCCTTTGACAGTTATCTCTACCAGGATCCGGGCGCTCCACCTATGATCGGCGAAGGAATGGGAATTGATGATGCGTATAAATGGAATTTTGCCATGGTCATCGCCTGGTCTGCACACCTCGACCCTAATGATAATACCCTCATTGATATTTCACCTGGAGCGATCGGTAACGTAGACTTCAGCCAGTTTCCTCAAACTTTTGAAGAATATAAACAGTTTTACCAATTTAATGACGGAGGTGATTTAGGAACAGGACACTCGGTGAATCCGTTTACAGGCCAGCCATATAGCCCGCAAATGGTAAAAAGAGCCGATTACGCCAGGGTCCTGGCCGAATTCTGGGCAGACGGGCCAGACTCTGAAACCCCTCCGGGCCATTGGTTTACTATCCTGAATTATGTGAGCGACCACCCTGAAACAGTAAAAAGACTGGAAGGTTCGGGTGAGTTGCTTGACGATTTGGAGTGGGACGTAAAATGTTACCTTGCCCTGGCCGGAGCCATGCATGATTCGGCTGTCAGTGCCTGGGGCGTCAAAGGTTTTTATGATTTTATCAGGCCTGTTTCGGCTATTAGATACATGGCCTCAAACGGCCAAAGCAGTGACCCTTCCCTCCCATCTTACCATCCCCATGGACTGCCGTTGATCAGCGGATTAATCGAATTGATCGAAGTTGGTGATCCTCTGGCAGGAAGTGCTAATGAAAATGTGGGTAAAGTAAAAATACTGGCTTGGCGGGGTCCTGACTATATTCCCGATCCTACGCTCAATACTGCAGGTGTTGGCTGGATCCTGGGCACCAGGTGGTGGCCTTATCAACGACCCGATTTTGTTACGCCTCCTTTCGCAGGTTATGTATCCGGGCACTCTACGTTTTCGAGAGCGGCTGCAGAGGTGCTGACCTTATTAACCGGTGATGCGTTCTTTCCAGGTGGTATGGGGGTCTTTGATATAGAGGCAAACAACTTCCTGGTCTTTGAAAGAGGGCCTACTGAAAATTTTACGCTCCAATGGGGAACGTACAGGGACGCTTCAGATCAGACCAGTTTATCAAGAATTTGGGGTGGTATTCATCCTCCCGTAGACGACATTCCGGGCCGTATCATGGGAGATGCTATAGGTAAAGACGCCTTTTCATTGGCCAAGTCTTATTTTGAAGGCTTGTCAATTTTGAGATATGACAATTTTACCATTGAGATCTCCAGCGAAAGCTGTGTGGGAGCCAATGACGGTAAAATACATGT
>JBPEXP010000404.1:0-3251 GCA_052031475.1 Flavobacteriaceae bacterium
CCCTGCTAAACATATTCAGAGGCTCTAACCTGTTTTATCTTTTCGTCTTTCTCAATGATCCCGTCCTTGAGATATATGATCCTTTTACACATATGCGCAATGTCATTCTCATGGGTCACTACCAAAATGGTATTTCCCTGATCATTGATCTTCTGGATGAGGTCCATGACTTCATAGGAGGTGGTACTGTCCAGGGCACCGGTAAGCTCATCGGCGAGTATTACCTTAGGTTCGGCAGCCATGGCTCGGGCAATGGCCACACGTTGCTTTTGGCCACCTGATAATTCATTGGGCAGGTGATGTGCCCAGTCCTTTAATCCTACCATTTCCAGATAACTCAAGGCCTTGTTCTGGCGTTCCTTTCTGCTGATGCCCTGATAATAGAGCGGCAAAGTTACATTCTCAAGGGCATTTTTATAGTTGATCAGGTTGAAGGACTGAAAGACAAATCCCAAAAATTTATTTCGGTATTTGGCCGCTTTGGTCTCATTGAGATCTTTAATCAACACCCCATCCAGGTAGTACTCACCGGAATCAGCCACATCCAACAGGCCAAGGATGTTAAGTAGGGTAGATTTACCTGAGCCCGATGAGCCCATGATGGCTACGAGTTCGCCTTCCTCGGCTTTAAAATTAATGCCTTTGAGCACATGGAGGGCGTTCTTCCCCATCTGATAGGATTTATGCAGATCTTTAATTTCAATCATTGCAGCCATACTGGTAAATTATGATGATTCTATCCCGTAATAGGACAGTCGAATAGTTAAAATGTTACAAATTTATTAAGTGAAATTTTCAATATGTGGGATTATCCTCCGAATTCATCCGGAACGATGGCATTCCAAACCTTGATATCGTCGTCTGATTCCAAACCCGACTTAACCTCAACGTAGATACCGTCACTGATGCCCAGCTCTACTTCGCGTTTCTCAAATTCCTGCTCGCCCGTTGCCACTTCCACAAAAGGTTTTTTGGTCTCCGGGTCAAACTGCACAAGGGCTTCTTTTAAAGCCAGGACGCTGTCTGCGCGGTCGAGGATAATAGATGCGTTGGCACTCAGTCCGGCTCTGATAAAAACAGAGTCAGCCTTAGTGAGCGTTCCTTTGATCTCAAATTGTATGGCACCGTTCTCTTCATTTCCCTTCGGTGCTATGTAGTCCAGAACTGCATCAAAAATCTGATCTTCCAAAGCTCCCACGGTTATTTCCAGGGGAAGGTCTTCGCGGATCTTTCCAACTTCAGACTCGTCTACCTTGCCTTCAAAGATCATCTTTTCCACATCGGCAATGGCCGCAATCGTGGTACCTTCATTAAAGTTATTGCTTTCAATAACCTGGTTACCCACTTCTACGGGTACTTCCAGAACCATGCCTGTAACGGTGGATCTGATCAGTGTGTTAGCTGCATTGCTCAGTCCTCTGGTAGTACCGGTTTTAACGATGTCAAATCGCTCATTAGCAGCCCTGTAGGCCTGTTTTGCCTGGTCATAGGTCACCTGGGCCCTCTCCAGGTCTACCTGGGAGATGACTCCTTTTTCGAACAGGCTCAACTGCCGGTCGTAGTTCCGTTTCTGATCATCCAGGTTGATCCTTGCTTCGTCTATATTATTTTTAGCTTCGTTTAAGGCGTTCAGATTAGGCACTACACGGATCTTGGCCAAAAGGTCGCCCGTCTTCACATAGTCTCCTCCTTCTACGTAGATCTCTTCAATAACTCCGGAGATATTGGGTTTAATTAGCACCTCTTCCAAAGGAAGTATACTGCCCGTAGCCACTGCCTTTTTTATGATGGTTTGCCTGCTGGGCTTTTCCGTCTCGTAGACCACAGGATCTTCTGCGTTCTTTTGATAGAGATAGACCATAGAGAAGCCAAAGGCAACAACTATAAGAGCTAAGATGATGATAGTGATCGATTTTTTCATGGCTAATGCAAATATTGATTGATGTTCTTTTTTCTTATTCTGTTCTTAAGGCTTCAATAGGCCTTACTTTAATGGCGCTCTGCGCAGGAATAAATCCGGCGAGCAATCCTGAAAATATTAGTATAAACAAGGCAACGGTTACCACACCCAAACTCACGGAAGGGTTCAGGAACATGTCTACCGGGCCATTGGCATCTAACAGGGCATTTACTCCATAAATGAACAGGGCACCGATTACAATTCCGGCCATACCCGAAATGATGGTCAGAAATATTGATTCTAAGAGGATCTGTTTCTTAATAGACCAGGGTTTTTCTCCCAAAGCCCTGCGAATTCCTATTTCTTTGGTCCTTTCCTTTACCACGATGAGCATGATATTGCTCACCCCAATGATTCCGGATAACAAGACGAGCACTCCTACAAAATAAGCGATGAATCCCATGGCCCCGAATAGGCTTTCGACCCGGTTGTACTGCTCATACAGATCAAAATATCCGACAGCCCGGTCGTCTTCAGGATGTATCTTGTGTTTTTCTTTCATGATCTGTATGATCTTGTCTTTCAACTTTGAAATAGAGTGGCCGTCATTGGCAGTGATAGCCATCCAGCCTACATCTTCTCCCCGGTTAAAAGCCTGTGAGAATGTGGTAAAGGGCACATAGATCTCCTTCTGTGCCTCTTCTCCATCACCTCCGCTATTATTTTTTTTATAGGTTCCGATGACCATAAAATTTACCCCCTGTATTTTAATATAAGTGCCAAGCACTTCTTCGTCTTTATCGTAGAGATCATCTTTTACACCACGACCTATAACGGCTATCTTTCTCTTTTCATTGATGTCGTTGTGATTTAAAAACCGCCCCGACGTAATGGTCATGGGATCCTGTTTGATGATCTCGGGATAGTCTCCATATACATTATACGCCCCCGTATTGATCCCTCTTGTAACGTTGCTGCCTCCTCTGAAGCCTCCAAGCTGGTTTCTGGGCGAGATAAATCTCAGGTTGGGGACATTGTCGGCCAGGGTCTGAACATCCCGGATCTTAAATTCAAATTCCCTTCCCTTGGGCAATCCGGCATAGGCCTTGGTCGTACTTCGCGTCCACATGAACATGGTATTGGTAGCGATATCGCCAAAGTCTGCTTTGATCCCGTTCTCCAGACCTTTACCTGCCGCTAATAGGATAATAAGGATCAGTATGCCCCAGAACACGCCAAATGCCGTTAGTACGGTCCGGAACCAGTTGGTGGTAAGCACCTCTAATATTTCTTTCCAACGATCTCTGTTAAACATAATTCCGGGTTGCTATTCGTCTCTGAGGGCATTGAT
>JBPEXP010000405.1:0-9528 GCA_052031475.1 Flavobacteriaceae bacterium
CACTGAACCCGGTAGCGGTGTCCAATTTCCATATGTGATTCAGATCCGTGTAATAAATGGTCCTGTTACCATCATAAACTAATCCAATTCCCGGATGGGCAGATAACAGCAAACTTGAGATCATTGCAAAAGCTGTCAGTGGAAGTGCTTTCATGAGGTATATAAAGCTTTGTAGGATGGTTATTGTATTGAGAAAGCGACCCTTATTTAGGGTCGCCTTCTTTGTCATTCACAAAATTTGATTATTTAATCTTCTGCCGCAATCTGGGCGGCTAAACCATTCACATCAAAATATTCGGAGCTCTGAATGATCTTGCCTTCGTCATTAACCGATGCGAGGCTGAAGAATTTAACGCCGATCTCCTTTCCGCTTTCCGTGTGGGTGGCGGACCAAGTACCATAGATACGGATCACGTTGGTACCAGAGTTGGCTGTTTCTTTCGGGTAGACCGAACCAGACCAGAATCCGCCAACAGTCGAATCGGGCATGACGATACCCGCATCGTAGCGGATATTTTCATAAGCCTCGTGATAGCCTTTGAGGGCGGCCATGAATTCTTCTTTTCCCAGCCACTGGTTTCCGTTCCATGCAGGCGGACTCCATTTGAAATCGTCTGAGATCATCTCATCCTGGGCATTGAGATCTTCATCACAATGTGCCTTGTAAAAAGCGTTGATCACGGCTACTTTCTTGTCAAAAGCCTCGTAGTCCGGACCGTCCGCCTCCTCCTGGGCCATTTCAGGCTCCTGAGCCTGTTCCTTGCAGCCTAAAAGGCTCATCACTGCAAGGATGATCAGTGTAAAGAGTTTTGTTCTCATAAGTGTTGGTTTTAGGTTATTAAAAGAGGTGAATTTAAAGATACGATATAATGATGTATTCTTTAAAAGTTTGTTATTCAGCCTTTTAGGCCTGTATATCTTCTTTTTGAAACTTCCTCCGCACCCAACGGATCACAGAACTGGCAACCATGGCAATGATGGAGGCTCCTGTATTGAAAACAAGGTCGATGGGATCAAAAACACGGGAGGGAACCAGCAGTTGAATGAGCTCGTCTAATATACCGATGCCCGAAGAAAGAGCCACAGCCAGTATGGCCGGTCTCCAGACTTTAATCCCGTTGCGCTGTCTTTCCCTGAGGGCTTCGTGTATAAAAACGGCCAACACGCTGTACTCTATCAGGTGGCTCCTCTCTTCAGGACTGGCCATTCTGAGGAACAGCAGGAGATATATGGCGGCAACGCCCATCCAGATCCCAATTTCCCAGCGCCCTATACGGCGTTTCCAGCCATGCCATAGTACTGTACCCAAAGTTAAATAGATCGCTACCCAGAAAGCATTAGTAAGTAGTGCCCTGTCACGCAGGTAGCCGCTTAATGGCCTGCCTATGAAAATAAGGGCATAGATACCAAGGATGACGACCAGGACCCATATCCACAGCCTCTTTTCTCTTGCTGAGCTAAAAGTAAATTTCACAGATCTTTTTATATCTCGATAATTGGGATTCGAAGAAGGCGCTGTACTGTTTGCACTCCTTATTTTAACCTTCCGTAGTACAGTAAATCAACAAGTTCACCCGAATGGGTTCTGTAGTCTTTTCTTATAGTTCCTTCCAGATCAAAGCCGCATTTATCAGCTACTTTCAGGGCTGCGATGTTCTCTTCATGGATGCGCATATACAATTTCTCAAAGCCTTTTTCTTCAAAGCAGTGTTTGCAGATTTCTTCCACTGCCTTCGAAATTATCCCCTGGCCCGCATAAGACTCATCTATATAAAAGCCAATCTGTGTTTTGGGGATCGTCCAGTCGATATTTTTCAGATCTACAAATCCGATAATGCTTTCATCATTTTGATCAACAATGACGTAGGGGTAGTAGGTATTTGATATGGTGTGCCTCAGCATTTCTTCTACAAACTCCTGTGCCTCCTCCAGAGTTTGGGTCCTGCTGACCGTACCTACAAATCGATCGGCGAGCCTGTCCTTGTTTCGGCGCACCAGGTCGAAGTAGGAATCCAGATCGTCCATTCTCAGAAGCCTGATCGTAAAATGGTCAAATTTCATCAGCCGGGAGGGAGTATTACTAAGCCGAATGAAGTTAGTAAAATAGTTCCAGATGCTCAAATGGTTTTTAGCCCTCCTATTGTTTCATATTGAAGCAGTTGAAGGTCTGGTTTAGGAAGCTTTCAATAACTCTTCCAGCCTCTCAAATGTAGAACCCCAACCATTGTAGAATCCCATGGCTTCCTGTTGCCTGCAGTATTCTTCGGTTTCGTGAATTACATGAAAAGTAAATTGTGTTTTACCGGCCTCTTCTTTGAGGTGGATCTCCAGGACAACTCCTTCTGTCATTGGCCGGAAGTTGGCCGTGGTGACTAGCAAACTAGGTTCAAGTATCTTCTGGTATTCACCCTCGGCAATAAAATCACGACCGTCACTCATTTTCATGATAAATTTCCATGCTCCGCCTGCTCTGAGATCGTGCGTTATCACCTGTGTTTCCATTCCTTTGGGTCCCCACCATCTGACGAGGTGTTCGGCCTTGGTCCAGGCATCCCAGACAAGCTGGATGGGAGCATCCAATGTTCTTTTGATAGTCAATGTTCGGTTCTCCATGTTCGGTTTATTTTTTGGATTGAATTTGCCTTAAATAATGCTCCAGCGAATCTATTTTTTCTTCCCAGAGATCGCGGTACTGATCCACCCATAGGAAAGCGGGGATCAATTGTTTGGGTTGGATCTCGATATACCTTGATCGGCCTTTCTGACTAATGTGGACTATACCGCACTCCTCAAGTATCTTAATGTGTTTGGAAACGGCCGGCCTGCTGATATCAAAATGATCGGCCACCTCGTTCACTGTTAGTTGTTCACGGGCAAGCAGCTCTATAATCTGTCTTCTCACCGGATCGGCCATTGCCTGGAAAACATCCCTGCGCATCATAATTATGTAACAATATGGTTACAAATATATATGTAATCATTTGGTTACACAAATAAACAATAAAAAAAATTTTTCAGGCAAAGGGGTCCTGATCCTTATCCTCATTCCAGAGATATTCAATTTCCCTGGCAGTTTGTCTGGCGAATTCAAGTCCGTGGAGTTCGCTCAGGAAGCCCAGCGTCATATCCATGCCGGCACTTACCCCGGATGAGGTGTAAAATTTCCCGTCTGAAGTCCACCGGGCGCTTCGTTTCCAGTGAACGGCTTCGTCATTTTGAATAACCCATTCATATGCCCTTTTGTTGGAAGTAGCCGATTTACCTTTTAGCAGGCCGGACCTGGCTAACAGGGCGCTTCCCGTACAAACTGTAAGCACGTACCGGCTCTTTTCGGATACCTTGCGAATCGCTTCAATGAGCTCTTTATTGTTCACTTCCTTCCGGGTACCATAGCCGCCAGGTATCAGAAAAATATCGGTTCCCTGGGTTAGTGAACTAAGTGCTTCGGTAGCTATTCGTACGCCATGGCTGTTAGAGACTAGGCCTCCTTGTTCGGAGTAAAAACGTACCTGGTAGTGCTCCTTCAATCGGCCAAAGATCTCAACCGGCCCAAAGACATCCAGGGTTTCAAACTCATCGAATAATAATACAGCTACTACCACTAAAAAATTGAATTTGCAATCAGCAATCTTCTACAAAGAAAATAGCGTTATTGTTAAGATCATAGAAACCAAATTCATGGGTATTCCACGGCGTATTTAGCCTGAGTTTATCTGCCTTTACCGTTCCCCTTTCCACAAATTCCTTAAAAATTGGCTGTATTTGATCTACAAAGATCTTTATCACCGATCCGCCCAGCAAAGGATCGTCTTCTGTGTCTGCGTGCCATTGTAGATGGATCCAGAGATCCTCCCGGTTTAAGACGGCATACATGTCATCACCGGATACCATATGAAATCCTGTGTATTTTTCATACCAGGCCTTGTCTCTTTCGATATCCTCGCTAGGAAGCACCGGTGTGATCCCAAGAAATTTAGTCTTCACGATCTGATTCGATTAATAATGAGCTGGCATATGACCACGCACAAATCCAAATAATTGGTCTGCTTATCGTATTTCAAAGGTCAGGGTAGCCCAGTTTGATTCGTAGTCGAGACCACTTTCTTTGCTTTCTTCCATATGGATGGTACCCACGTACCAGGCTCCGGGCCTGCTGATCTCAAATGAAAATTCTCCGTCATCGTCTGTGATGGAAGCATTGACCTGGTTGCCATCTTCTGAACTTGTACCATAATGGACCACTGTATTGGCAAGTAGTTCTCCCTTGTAGACCAGCTGAAAATCAATGAGGTCACCTACAGAGAGCTCATAGGGGTTCTGAAGAGGAATAAATTCGATGGGATAACCCAGTTCCAGATTATAATCCTCTGAGCTTGATGATCCTACCTGCAACAAGGCTTTCACATGCTTGGAGTATTTTTCTACGACAGGCTTGCCTGACAGACCTTTTACCTCCCTTTCCTTCACAACGCGATCCAGACCTTCATGCTCCAGATACTCCTTAAATTCTTCTGCGGTGAGTTCCAGGTTGCGCGGGAGTGTTGAGATGCCTGCCACGTAAGTACCGGCACTCCCCGTAGTGAAGCGAAGAAAGGTAGTTTCATCCTTGTCATAATAATCTGAATCGGAGGGATGAACCTCGAAATTAGGGCCTAGAATGGTTGCATTCACTATTCGGTCCCTGGTGATCGTATTTTCACTTTTATCAAAAGTGCCGTTAAAGAGATACAATTCCACAGCATCCCCTTCTTTTAAAAAATAGGAATCGGATTTTAGAAAGAGTTCGTGGGAGGTAAACAAACAAAAGATTCCGAGCAGGAATACTATTTTTTTCATAGAAAACAGGAATTATTTAGAAATGCGAAATCTAGTCATATTTTATGACCTGCTAAAATTCAGCACTAACAAAGATGCTTTAGAGCACAAGCATCAAACCCATGTTGATATTTCCCCAACTGGCGTTGTCGGAGACAGATTCATAAGAGAAATTCAATTCAAAGAATCGCAGAATTCCAAAGGCAATTTGTGGCCTCACGTAGAATCCTCCATCTAAAAAGTCGTTTACACCAACGGCGTAACCTACGTCTACACCGCCCCGTACGATGCCTAAAATGCTGATGCGGCCTGCCAGGGCAATGGGTACAAACTGGGCATCTTCAACGGTAATACCGGGAGAGATCTCATCGCCAAAGTAATTCCGGAAACCAACCGTAGGGCCAACGGTGACCAAAGCATTTCTTTTACCGAAAAAATAATAGGCATCGGCGCCTAGCACAAAGTTGGATATGTCACCTGCATCGGCGGTTGGTATCCCACCCATGATACCGATCTTAAAAGTGCCTTGTGCCTGAAGGCTGGCAATGAAAAAAATTGCAACAAGGCAAAGCATTAGTTTTTTCATAATAATGGAATTTAGAGAGACTTAAATTACACATTCGACCCAGGGAATCAAAATTAAATTCAGCCTATAAAACTCTAAACTACTGCTTCTTAAGGCCTGCAAGCCTCTTGGTGCCAGAAATCCAGAAGGGACTGATTAGCAGGGTAAGGGAAATGATAATGATGGCCAGCTGGTATTCAAAATCAGAAATGATCTCCGAATAATAGGCACTGGAAGCCACAAGGAAGCTCAACTCACCAATTTGGGCCAGCAGGGCGCCACCGTAAAAACTCGCTCGCCAGTCTTTTTGAAAATAGTGTATAATGACCGAATTGATCAGGTGATTCCCGAGGTAGACGGCTACCAGCAGACCGACTATGGTTTTCCAATGCTCCATGAGAAAAGACAGATCTATGAGCATGCCTATGGAAATAAAAAATACGGCCACGAAAATGACCCTGAAGGAGTGCATCACATCGTGGATCCATTCGGTAGAACGGGCAGCGTGGATAAACATTCCGCCTACGAATGCCCCGAGTGCTGCAGAAAGTCCAAAAAAGGAAGTAATCACCGCAAAACCAAAGCAGATCACTATGGCCAGAAAGACCTGTAATTCGTGATCGTCATGGATCTTTTCACTAAAGGGAAGTGATATATGTTTCTTTCGGATGATCCAGACAATGCCTCCTATGATGAGCAGACCACCTATGATCTGCAAAACTACTTCTACGAAAGAGGGAGTGCTCCCCCCAACATAATTGGTAATAATAAGAAGCGGTACGATGAGTATATCCTGCATCAGGAGGATACTTACCACACTCTGGCCCGTGCGTGTATCCAGTTCCTTATTGTCCTGCAATAATTTTATGACCACCGCAGAGCTGCTCAGGCTTATGATGAAGCCCAATACCAGGATCCTGTCCATACCCCATCCGTTAAACCACCCAATAATGGCCACCATTAATATACTGCCGCCTATCTGGAACAGCGTACCTATGGTAGGAACTCTCCAGTATTTGATAAGTCGCGGCAGGCTGATCTCCATCCCGATGAAGAATAGCAGTAATATAAGTCCGAATTCGCCAATAGGCTGAATGATATCCTTGTCGGTAATGAGCTTGAATCCGTGATCTCCAACCAGCACGCCTACGAGGATATAGGCTATAATATAGGGCTGTTTAAATGCCTTGAGTATGCCCCCCACCAAAATGATGACAATGCCTATAATCACAATGCTGATCATGGAAGGATTATTGGAGCTTACAAGGAAATGGGAAAGATTCATCGGACGGGCGGTAAAAGTTTATTACTGGATTTTTCGGCCACTGGTTGTGAAAGAAAGGCCCTGTTGTCCGGAAGTTGAAATCATGACTCCTTCAAATAGAGGTTCCAGGTCATTAGCTCTAACGGCCCAGTCGAAGAGGAAATTGGCACCCGTACCCCCTTCCCGGTCCTCTTCATCGATCACTATTTCCACCGTTTCCATGGGTGCGATAAAAATGGTCCCGTCAAAATAGACCCTGATTGACCTGCCCTTGGTGTCAAAGTATTCTGCTTTGGTGATATAGACAGTGTCTTTGCGGTTGGTATTCCTCATGCTCACCGTTGCAGTGAGGTCGTGCGTGGTATGTTCGGTCTGGCTGTAGATCTGAGAATACACAGACAGATAGGTAGTGCCGCTGATCAGGGAATCTGCGGCATTGAGGGTCACTTTTCTTTTTTTCCAGTTAACGGGATTTACTGAACTAACCTCCTTGGGCTCTTCACATGATACAATAATAAAGATGGTCAGCAATAAAAGGAAAAATTGGCGTAAGGGTAAGAAGATTGAAAATTGATTCATAGTATTCATGTTGAAGAATTAAAATACAAATAAAAAGTCATCGCATCTCAGATTTGCAGAGGACTATTAAATGAATAAGATTAGTACATCGTATTCGGGTTGGCTGAATCCTGAGGGATTTGCTGAATGGCATCCCAATGCTCGCAAATCTTACCGTTCTCATCAAATCGAAAGAAATCCATGGTCACATATTGATCATTTCCCGGCCAGGTCTGATGCGTGTGGAGAGCTACCAGATTATCTTCGCCAATACAGCGCACAAATTCAATTTCTTTCTCGGGATACTCAATTTGCATTCTTTCGAAATACTCTATGAACCCCTCCGTACCATCAGCTACGTGTGGATTATGCTGTACATACTCACCGCCAACAAATTGCTCAACCGCCTTACGAGGATTTCCCAAATAGGCCGTACGGTAAAATTCTACGGCATTTATTTTATTTCTTTCTTGTTTCGTCATATATTCTATGGATGAGGTGACCTTCATCATTTTGTTCGTCTGGTAAATTAACGTATTTGTACAACCGTTTCAAATTTATTTTAAGCCATATAGGGTAGAGATTGGTGGATAAATTTCCCTTATTGGCAATTCATTTTACGGATATAAAGACAGTCGATATGTTAATAAGGATTATAGATTGAATAGACCAAATTATTCGGACTAATTGTTGGAATTTTAAAGAAAGAAATAAGTACAAAACCTAAATAGGATAGAAATGGAAAATAACGCAGAATCTAAAACCTCTTCGCATACCATGAACGGTGAAAGCAAGTGCCCTTTTTTGAGCGGGGAACTCAAGCAAGGTGCCGGAGGAGGTACTACCAACAGGGATTGGTGGCCCAATTCCCTGAACTTAAATATTCTCAGGCAGCATTCAGAACTGGCCGACCCGATGGATGAGGATTTTGATTATGCAAAAGAATTCAATTCCCTCGACTACGACGCCCTGAAAAAAGACCTGCACGATCTGATGACGGATAGCCAGGACTGGTGGCCTGCAGATTATGGCCACTATGGGCCTTTCTTTATCAGAATGGCCTGGCATGCCGCAGGAACGTACCGCATCGCAGATGGCAGAGGCGGTGGTGGAACAGGGGCACAGCGATTTGCCCCGCTGAACAGCTGGCCGGACAATGCCAACCTGGACAAGGCCCGTGTATTGTTGTGGCCAATAAAGAAAAAGTACGGGAAGAAGATATCCTGGGCAGACCTGCTGATCCTGGCGGGCAACGTGGCTCACGAATCCATGGGTCTTCCCATGTTTGGATTTGGCGGAGGACGAAAAGATATCTGGCAGCCTGAAGAAGACATATATTGGGGTTCGGAGACCGAATGGCTGGGAAACAGAGAACGCTACAGCGAAAAGGGAGAATTGGAAAAACAGATGGGTGCCGCCCATATGGGACTCATCTATGTAAATCCCGAAGGGCCTAATCGCAACCCAGACCCTCTTGCAGCTGCCAAAGATATTCGCGAAACTTTTGGCAGAATGGCTATGAACGATTATGAGACAGTTGCTCTCATAGCCGGCGGCCATACTTTTGGCAAAACCCACGGAGCGGCCAATGATGCCGAATACCTGGAAGCTGAACCTGCCGGAGCACCGATCCAATTACAAAGCCTTGGCTGGAAGAGTAATTTTGGCACCGGTATTGGCAATGATACGATTACCAGCGGTCTGGAAGGTGCCTGGACGGATACACCGATCAAGTGGAGCCACAAGTATCTTGAGAATCTTTTCGGCTACGAATGGGAACTCACCAAAAGTCCTGCAGGTGCCTGGCAATTTAAGCCAAAGGATGGAGCGGGAGCCGGAACAGTGCCAGATGCACACGATCCAGAAAAAAAGAATGATCCCTTTATGCTGGTCACGGACCTGTCTCTCCGTATGGATCCGGATTACGAAAAAATCTCAAGGCACTTTTTAGAAAATCCGGAAGAATTTAAGGAGGCTTATCAAAAGGCCTGGTACAAGCTTACCCACCGGGATATGGGTCCGGTGTCGCGCTTTTTAGGGCCAGAAGTACCGGAGGAAGAATTGCTTTGGCAAGATCCGGTACCTGCCGTAAACCATGAATTGATTGATGAAAAGGATATTGAACATCTCAAAAAGCAAATCCTCGACAGTGGAGTAGGGGTGCCTGCACTGGTAGGTGCCGCCTGGGCCTCGGCATCCACTTTCAGGGGATCCGACTTCAGGGGTGGCGCCAACGGAGCTCGTGTCAGACTGGCGCCACAAAATCAGTGGGAAGCCAACAATCCTGTCCAACTTGGCCGGGTGCTGGATGCGCTTAACGCGATCA
>JBPEXP010000406.1:0-2596 GCA_052031475.1 Flavobacteriaceae bacterium
CCGATCTTTCTGAAACCTACTTTTTCGTGAAGTTTAATACTGGCTGTATTTTCGGGGAATATTCCGGATTGCAAAGTCCACAACCCCTGGCGTTCACTTTCCGGGATCAGTTGCTGCATGAGCAGTTTGCCAATTCCCAGGCCGTGAAAGTCCTTACCTACGTAGACGCTTACCTCAGCTACGCCTCCGTACACACAGCGACCCGAAACCGGGGAAAGCGCTGCCCAACCAGCTATGGAGCCGTCCCTTTCTGCGACCAGTCTGCAATGCTTCAAGTGATTTTTATCCCAGGCTTCGTATTCCGGGACATCAGTTTCGAAGGTGGCGAAGCCTGTGGCAATACCTTCAGCATAGATCTGGGCCACTGAAGGCCAGTCTTCTTCTAACATAGGACGGATCTCTACCATGAACAAGTTTTTAACAACAGCTACTCGCTGGCTCGCAGCAGGCAGATTGCTGGTTTTCTTGCTGAACTGGTGCACAGGCTTCCTTAGCCTTACAATCCGTCTCATTCACTGCAAGTTTGATGACAAGCTGACTGTTGTTCAGCGAATAGTCTGATACAAAAAGCTGGGCTGTGTGAAAGCTGCTGTTGCTGTACTCAAATTTTACAACGGCTGTAAGATCCATGGGCCTCATACGATGCACTTGCTTCAGTATTTTGAGCGCCTTTTCTGCCGTCATAAATTCTTTTTTGTTTTTTTCCTGTGGACTTTCCCATAACTGAATCACAGTTTCTTTCCAGAAGTCAGTGCCGCTTCCACAATCCACAGAGTCTATAGCCACGTTTTTAACTTCGGTAATATGATAATTAGCGCCTACAAAGCTGTCTTTGGTGTATTCAAAAAGCAGGCTTTTTGTGCTGTGTTGTTGAAGCAGATTAAGCAATTCATTTGTATTCATAGTTGTATGAAGTTTAGCAACAACGTTCCGTTGTTTGTTCAAAGAATTCATCTAATTTTTCTCGGATCTCCTTCCAACGCTCACCGTCAATGCAATAACAAACTTTCTTGCCTTCTATTTCTCCTGAAAGAAGCCCAATTCGCTTCAATTCTTTCAAATGTTGAGAAATTGTAGGTTGTGCCAGGCCAATTTCTTCCACGATGTCGTTGCAGATACACGCCTTTTGTTGACTTATAAACTCCAGGATGGCTACCCGGGCAGGATTGGCCAATACCCTGAAAATATCGGCCAGTTCATTTTGTCTATCGTCAAATATGTGCGTTTTGGTCGTTCCCATTTATTATTTATATATTGCAATATTACGATAATAGTTTCAAATAAAAAAGCCAGACAGTAAAAATCTGGCTTCCTATATCAGAACCAGGGCTTTCTTCCAGCCTGGTAAGTATTGTAAAATTCCTCATCCGACTTGGTCAGATAAATGATGCCTTCAATCAGACCGATAAGGCCGGTGATCCACACTATAAATACACCTACGCCTACGCAACTGAGAACGAAACCGATGATGGTCAGACCCAAAAGAATAAATCCTTCCTTCTGATATCCCAAAATGAATTTATGGATACCAAAGGCGCCCAGTATTATTGCCAGAATACCGGCAAGAATTTTTTTGTTGTCGCCGCCTACATCCTTTAAACCTTCCTGGAACTCATTGGCTGTTTTCTTGGCTTCTTCCTTAAATTCCCTGGCTGTTTCTTTGGCGCTGTCTGCAGCGTCGTTTGCTGCATCTTTGGCTTTTTCGGCCGCATCTTCAGCCGCATCTTGTGCTTTTTCGCTTGCTTCTTCAGCCGATTCTTTGGCGTCGTCAAATGCGTCTTCGGCCTTGTCTCTAAAATCCTTGTTGTCGTCTGACATCCTTGCTTTTTTGTTGGTTAATAATTAGCCTAAATGTAGGAAATATTTTGAATGCTGTAAAATTTTTAAACAGCCTTAAAATCAAGGTATTTAAGAGGCCGGATTACGGCTTTTGAAAATTATCTTTTTACCTGGGATTCATAGATCTCTATCCACTGATCTACACTGATCTTCCTGCACAGTTCGCCCAAAAGCTCATAGGGTATTTGTTCAGGTTTTTTAAAGCGGATACAGCTCTTGCCCATATCTAATTTGGCATCTGTATGCTTCGGGTAGGAGGTGACAAACCAATCAAGAAGCTCCGGATTGGCATAGATACCCATGTGGTATAATGCAATGTAATTTTTCTGTGAAGCCAGATTAATAAAGGGCAAAGGGAGTTCTGGCTTGCAGTGGTAGCCCGGAGGATAAAGCTTGTGCGGCACCACATATCCGATCATCCCATAACTCATCACCTCTTCAAAACCATTGGGCAAATTATCTTTTATGGTTTCCCTCAGCTTGTTTATCGGCCCCTTTCTGTCCTCGGGTAGTGAGGCTGTGTATTCGTCAGGATGTTGTGCCTTTGAGATCATTTATTTTCTTTGGAGGATAATGGCAGATATCAAAGAAATGATCAATCCGATGATCATAACCGTAAGAAACATGATCATGGCCATAAAGCCATTTCCGTAATCGGGAATTTCGCCTTTATAGCCTTCATTCCTCATCACAGTACTATATTCTTCAAAGAAGTCGGGGTTGATAAAGCTCAGGTAGATAAAGTCTGCCAAAGCAA
>JBPEXP010000407.1:0-3251 GCA_052031475.1 Flavobacteriaceae bacterium
TATGAACTGCTGGATACCTTAAAAACCGTTCCAAAATTCAAGACCTACTACAATGCGGTCAGCATCCTTGAATCTGGTTACATAGAAATAGACAAATGGAATTTGGATATTGGTGACATCTACAGCACACTCGGATTTAACGATGCGGAGGGCGTACGCGTACGAGGTGGTGCGCGGACCTATTTTGGCCAGAACGATCCCTGGCGTGTAGAAGGATTTCTCGCTTATGGATTTAAAGACAAAAAATTTAAGCATGGCCTGTCCGGAAAATTTCTTTTGGATAGAGAAAGCAGACTCATCCTTTCCGGGGGACACAGGCGTGATATTGAACAACTGGGGATCAACCTAACTTCAACCACGGATGTCCTTGGCCGGAGTATTGCCTCTTCAGCCCTGTTCACGGTGGGCGCCAATAACCGGTTGTCTAACATCAATCTCAGTACTTTTCACGCTGAACTGGAACCATGGACCAATTTCAGGATCCGTTTCGGGGCCTCATTCAGGACCCTGAGTTCAGCGTTGCCGGATGATTTTAGCCTGGAATATCTGGATCCAGATTCACCTACCGGCATCTCGGCGGAGATCAAACAGTTTGAATTAAATTCCACCCTGATTTTTACACCGGGAAAGAAGACCATCGGATATGGGGTAGAAAGGCGGGACATCAACGAAGACTACAGCACTTTTATACTTAATTACACCCAGGGACTCAAGGGTCCGTTTGAGAGCGACTTTGATTTTGACAAGATCCAGTTTTCCTATTATCAACCGTGGAAGATCGGAGGCTTTGGGCGTTTGTTCAGCACCCTGGAAATGGGCAAGACCTTCAAACCCGTTCCCCTGGGTCTCTTGAGCGTCATTCCGGGCAACCAAACCATCTGGACTATCTATAATACATTTCCCAATTTAAATTTCTACGAATTTGTCACGGATACCTATGTAACCCTGCATCTGGAACATAATTTTAACGGGAGGCTATTTGCCCGCATCCCCTTGCTGAGGGAATGGAACCTCAGGGAAATTGTAGGGATCCGCGGTGCATGGGGCGAGCTTTCTGACGAGAACATCCTTTTGAGCTCGCCTACCAATATCCCGTTAGTGGCACCCACAGACAATATTTACTGGGAATACTCTTTTGGGATCGGAAACATTTTTAGGATTTTCCGGCTAGATTTTAATTTCAGAGGCAATTACCTGGACAATCCCGGTGCCCGGCAGTTTGGAGTAAAAGGTACTTTTGGATTCAGTTTTTAATGAATAACTCCAAAGATTGGCCCGCTTATTCACCACGTGGATTCCGGTCTTAAATCTGCCAATTTTTCCCTTTTTAAATCAGATGCATTTTACTACTTTTGCAGCCGTTTTAAAACCGTAACAAATAATCAGCATATGGAATATATCGTAAATTATTTACCTGCATTCGGGGTACTGGCACTGCTTTTCGTGCTTTTCAAGAATATCTGGGTCTCCAAACAGGATGTGGGAGATGAAAAAATGGCAAGAATTGCCAAGAATATTGCCGACGGGGCTATGTCTTTCCTGAAGGCCGAGTATAAAATTCTTTCAATTTTTGTTGTCGCGGTAGCCATTTTGCTGTACTTCAAAGGAGCGTCTGAAACAGGCTCCAACGGTATGGTGGCATTGTCTTTTGTAGTGGGTGCCATCTGCTCTGCACTCGCAGGATTTATAGGGATGCGCGTGGCTACCAAAGCCAATGTAAGGACGACCAACGCTGCCCGTACTTCACTTGGTAAAGCTCTTGAAGTGGCTTTCGCCGGTGGTTCCGTAATGGGCTTGGGAGTTGTTGGATTGGGTGTTCTGGGCCTGAGCGGCTTATTTCTTATTTACAGCGGTCAAGGCTGGAGCATTGGCGAAGTATTGAATGTACTTTCCGGATTCTCACTGGGTGCCTCTTCTATAGCATTATTTGCACGTGTGGGTGGAGGTATTTATACCAAAGCCGCCGATGTTGGTGCAGACCTTGTGGGTAAAGTGGAAGCTGGAATACCGGAAGACCACCCCCTGAACCCTGCAACTATTGCAGACAACGTAGGGGACAATGTTGGAGATGTTGCAGGTATGGGAGCCGATCTTTTTGAGTCTTATGTGGGATCAATTATCGGTACCATGGTGCTCGGGGCTGCTTTTGTTGCCCTTCCTGAATTTCAGAATGCGTTTGACGGCCTGGGAGCTGTTTTGCTTCCATTAGCCCTGGCTGCTGCCGGTATCGTCATGTCTATTATAGGTACTTTCTTCGTCAAGGTAAAAGATGGAGGTTCACCTCATAGAGCGCTTAATGTGGGAGAATTCGGCTCGGCTTTATTCACCGTGGTAGCTGCCTATTTCCTGATCGATGCCATGCTGCCTTCAAGCTGGGTCATTGCAGGAAAAGAGTTTTCTTCCATGGGAGTATTTTGGGCTACTATCGCAGGACTCGCAGCCGGACTTATGATAGGTAAGATCACGGAATACTACACAGGAACAGGCACAAAACCGGTCAGCGGAATCGTTCGTCAGTCAGAGACCGGATCAGCCACCAATATTATAGCAGGACTTGGGGTGGGTATGTTGTCCACAGCCATTCCGATCATTATCATCGCTGCTGCGATTTTGATATCACATTATTTTGCCGGACTCTACGGAATAGCCATTGCTGCGGTAGGAATGCTGGCCAATACAGGGATCCAACTGGCTGTAGATGCTTATGGACCCATATCTGACAATGCCGGTGGTATTGCCGAGATGGCCGAATTGCCAAGTGAGGTAAGGTCTAGAACAGATAAGCTGGACGCCGTTGGGAACACCACGGCTGCCATTGGAAAAGGATTTGCTATCGGCTCTGCAGCACTTACGGCCCTGGCCCTTTTTGCAGCCTTTATGCAGACAGCCAACGTACAGGCCATAGATGTTTCACGGCCTGATATCATGGCAGGACTCCTGGTAGGGGGTATGCTGCCATTCGTATTCTCAGCACTGTCTATGGGTGCAGTCGGAAGGGCTGCCATGGCAATGATCGAAGAGGTAAGAAGACAGTTCAAAGAAATCCCGGAATTGAAGAACGCCCTGCAGGTCATGAAAAAATACGATTCGGATATGTCCAAAGCATCACCGGAGGATCGCAAGATCTTTGAAGCTGCTGATGGCAAAGCGGAATACGAAAAGTGTGTGGCCATCTCTACCCAGGCTTCTATAAAAGAGATGGTATTACCCGGAATCCTTGCTATTGCAGTACCCGTAGCCATTGGATTTAT
>JBPEXP010000408.1:0-3065 GCA_052031475.1 Flavobacteriaceae bacterium
CTGTCTATCTCAATCTCGTCACGGGTTGGTGTTCCATCCTGATCGTCATCCGTATCCAGGAAATCCGCAAAACGAACAGGGGAATTAAGGTCTCTTTCCGCTTCCAGATCCGTATTATCATTGTAGAGATACCCATCGCCGTCTACGTCCTCCAGGATAGACAGGATGCCGTCTCCATCGTGATCTGTCCGTTGTAAGGTAAACAGGTCAATAGTAAAGACCAGTGGACTATAAGCGGGTATCTCTGGCTGGGCGGCATTAAAAAATCCAAGGCCGGAAGGTAACCACATGGCCCCGATCCCGTAATCTTCAACAGTAACCGTGCCGTCACCGTTATCAATGATGTCGCCTCCAATCTCGAAATTAACCGTGGCCTCCGAAAAGCCCCGGGCACCCTGACCTGGCCCCTGGATCTGGGCAAGATCAAACCATATGGGATTCACAAAGGTCCCGTCAAAATCAAAACCGTCGAGCAGGGAACCTTTGTATCGGACCAGTACTGAATCAGCCACAGTGGGCGATTCATCCAGTCCTTCCCTGGCTACCAGGTAGTAATAAGTATGTACAACCGTTTCTTCTTCACTGAGATTAAATTCGTCAGTGGTCACAGTGATCTGTGCTGAAGAAACCTGATTGATCAAAGGTGTTTTATCTGCATTTGCACCTGCAATGGTGTCGAATACAATTTTAAAGTCAAAATCAGCCGGGGGGTTCTGAAATTCTTCATAATTGTAAAAATGTGTCTGTAGATATTCCCTGATCTCCGCATCGTCTTCCGCTTCCACCTCTGACATCATCCTCGGTGGAACCGTTTCTACATCCAGACTGTCGTCATTGCCACAAGAGTAACTTATCAGACCAATAAGCCCGCAGTACAACAGATTTCTCAATTTCATAGAATCGTTTTAGGTGCCGCAAGATACGATTTTCCCCTATTTTTGCAGAGTTCGTTAACAAAGAATTGTCAGCGGTAATGAGGATTGACAAATACCTGTGGTGCATACGATTTTTTAAGACAAGGAACCAGGCTGGTACGGCATGCAAGAAGGGACATGTGCTGGTGAACGGCCAACAGGCCAAGCCCTCCAGGGAGATTCTGCCCATGGATAAGATCCGCGTCAGGAAAGACCAGATCAATTATGAGATCAAGGTGCTGGACATACCGGAAAGCAGGGTGGGTGCCAAATGGGTCTCTATTTATATGGAAGATCAAACTCCAAAGGAAGCTTTTGAAAATATGGACCTTCTAAAATACTCCAAGGACTACTACAGGAAGAAGGGTGCTGGCAGACCCACCAAAAAGGACCGCAGGGATCTGGAAGACTATATCGATGACTTTGAATAAAGATTACTGGGAGAACCGCTATCGCGAGAACAGGCTGGGCTGGGATATCGGTCATATCTCACCACCCCTGAAAGCCTATATTGATCAATTGAAGAACAAGGATCTAAAAATTCTCATCCCGGGGGCGGGCCATGGTTACGAGGCCATCTACCTCCATGAACAGGGTTTTAATAATACTACGGTGCTTGATATTGCAGAAAAACCTCTGCAAAACCTCAAGAAGAAGTGTCCGGATTTCCCGGATGATCAATTGATCACCGGCGATTTCTTTGATACGGATATCGGCGGCTTTGACCTGGTATTGGAGCAGACCTTTTTTTGTGCTCTGGATCCCGGTCTGCGATCTTCCTATGCACAAAAGATGCATCAAATACTGCAAGAGAAAGGGATTTTGGCCGGGCTTTTTTTCGATTTTCCGCTCACGGAGAACGGTCCTCCATTTGGCGGCAGCAAGGACGAATACACAAACTTATTCAAGAACCTCTTTCACATAAGAACGCTCGATCGGGCCTACAACTCTTTGCCACCCAGACAGGGTAATGAACTGTTTTTTATATTTGAAAGGAAATAGAACCCGAGCATGGAAAACGTCATTTTGTCTCATAAACAGATCCAGCATAAGATCCGGCGAATTGCCTATCAGATCTACGAATCCAACGTGAACGAAAACAAGATCATTATTGCCGGAATTCACGGAGGCGGGCTCAAGTTTGCCAAGAAAATACAGCGAATTCTGCAGGAGATCACCGATGCCGAAATTGTTCTATGCGAAGTTAAGATGAACAAGACTGACCCCTTGAAAAGCGGGGTGAGCACCTCACTTGATGAGTCTGAGTACCAGGGCCAGCCCGTAGTTTTGGTTGATGATGTCCTGAACTCGGGTACCACCCTTATCTACGGGGTGCACCATTTTCTGAAAACACCGCTCAAAAGGCTTAAAACAGCAGTACTGGTAAACCGCAATCATAAAAAATACCCTGTGAAGGCCGATTTTAAGGGTATCAGTTTATCCACTTCACTCCAGGAGCACGTACAGGTAGTCTTTCAGGCCAGCAATGACAGTGTAGTCTTAACTTAATTTCTCGAGTACCAGTTTGGCAACTTCTTCGGCGGGTAATGATGCTGCGTCTATAATATGGTGGGCCATGTGGTAGAAGGGTGTTCTTTCAAAAAGATGCTTCCCAATGAATTCAGGGATCTCTTCGTCGGGCAGGTGGCTAATGAGGGGCCTCTCGGATTTTTCGTCAAGCAGGCGTTCGGCCAGGCTTTGGATATCTGTCCTGAGATAAAATACATGGGGTGTAGCACTTAATATGATTTCCATATTGCCGATATAGCAGGGTGTACCCCCACCGAGGGCCAGAACATAATCCCGATCCGATCCTAAAACCTCAGCGAGCAGTTCGTGTTCCTTTTTCCGGAAAAAGACCTCCCCTTTTTTGCTAAAAATCTCGGGGATACTCATGCCCAGCTCAGACTCTATATAGTCATCAAGGTCAATAAAGGGTATGTTGAGACGATCGGACAACAGACGACCAACGGTACTTTTACCGCTACCCATATAACCCAATAAGACGATCTTTTTACTCATTATTCTGAACGCATAAAAGCCAAAATTCGGCCAATTTTCTCAAATCACAAATTTATCTGAAAATGGGGTTGAAAAATAGATTATTGCACGTATATTTGCACCCGCCTTCGCGATGCCGGGGGCATCGCT
>JBPEXP010000409.1:0-3199 GCA_052031475.1 Flavobacteriaceae bacterium
CCGGGCCACATTATGGCCAGGGCAGATCGGTCTATATAGTTGATGACGGTTGCCAGGGCGATTAATCCAATGATCCACCATCTTAATCCTTTAACCTTCATACGATTAGAATTAGTGATTATTAATTGTCTATTGGACGAAATAATGCCACGAGGTCATTCGTGAAAACATTTCTTCTCCAATGCGAATACTAAAAATAAAATGGAAAGGTTCTGCCTTGTGGATTAATCCCCAACTGAGCGAAGCTTATAGCAAAATATTTTAGTATTACTTCCCCTCCAGCGATTTGAAAAGGCTAAACCCGTGCAAATTTACCCTCTTCTAATTTTTTATCCTGCTATATTATAGCAGTACTGATATAATGTCTTAAAATGAACTTTCATCTTCTCTTTGGCTCTTTTCGGATCCTTTGCCTTAATGGCTTCATAGATATCTTCGTGTTCCTGAATACCATTAAATGCGAGATTCTCATCGCAAACGTGATACTTTTCAAAATTGGTCAGTATCCCGGGAGTAATGATCAGCATCAGCGTATTCATGGTACTGTTATCACTGGCCTTGGCAATGGCCAGGTGAAAAAGCAGATCCTCCTGTACAGCGTCCTGTCCGTCAAGAACTTTTGCCGTATATGCATCTAAAGCCTCCCTCATTCTTTCAAGATCTTCTTCCGTCCGTCTGATGGCAGCCAGCCGTGCTGTTTTAAGTTCGAGCAAAATTCTAGTCTCCACCAAATCCTTAAACTCCGCTTCTTTCAACTGCAAAATGTCATCAATCATTCCATTAAGCGCAATATTGCCAATGTTAGCAACGAAGGTGCCGCTCTGCGGGATGGATTTCAGCAAGCCGTAAAATTCCAGTTTCTGAATAGCTTCCCTTACATTGCTGCGGGTGACTCCAAACTTTTCTGCGAGCATTCGCTCGGAAGGTAACTTGTCCCCAGGCTCCAGATTCTTAAAATTGATATGCTCCCTTATTTTGGAAATAATCATGTGGTGTACATCCAGATTATCATTCTTTGTTAATATTTCTAATTTGTTGAAATTCATCTAACTATTAAAATTGGTTAACCAGTTTTAAATTTAAAGAAAAAGTATTGAGAATTACAAATTTATCTGGTTCATGCACTTTTAATCAGGATGTATTTTTTACGTTGGATGTTTACTGGCCCGGGCCTCCCGGGCCAGTAAAAATCTATGGAACTTAACTAAATCAAACAATTATAAAAAGTTTCCATATCAAAGTAAGACTCCATTCTTTAGACGACTACGCTACTTAAAATTCGACTATTCACGGATCACTACTTTCACCCATCAACAACAACCTAAAAACAAATTCTTCTTTTCGTTTACGGAAAAGATTATCGGGAGCCTTTCCGTACGTATATCCGCTGTAATTAATAGCCCGGGTTTTGCGTAATCACGCCGTTTGTTGCCAGGATTTCTGAGATCGGCACAGGGAACAAATAATAATTGCTATTGATCATTTCTCCCATTTCTGCATCCACCGTACCTGTCCTGACCAAATCAAACCATCGGTGTCCTTCGAAAGCCAATTCAAGTCTTCTCTCGTCATAAATGGCCTGTCTGACCAATGCCTGGGTATTAAGTACCGTATGATCCAAAGGATTTAGTCCGGCTCTTGCCCTGATGGGGTCCAACAGATCAAGCACTGCCTCTGGTGACGCACCATTCTCATTTAAAGCTTCTGCATACAATAGGATTACATCTGCCAGTCTGATTTCTATCCAGTCGTGATCTGGACCTCCAGTCTGCGGAAATTTCGGAGATGCCATTAAGGTCTCATCAATATTTACGGCCCTTCTTAAATCAGTACCACCGCCGCTGGCGTCGCTGGCATCGAAAGCCGCAATTAAATCCGGATCTAAAGGCATTAGCGATTTTGTATCCAGACCACCGTACCATGACCAGAACTCGGAGAATCCATATTCATCCACTACAGAACTAGATACTTGACTCGCAAAAATAATTTCTGAATTCAAATCATTTAATTCGCCAAAAATATCCGCGTAGTTAGCTTGCAAACTTACTCCTGCAGCCGGAGCATTGTTTATAACCGCAGCAAATTGAGGCTCAGCACTGCCGAAATTACCCATCTGCATATAAACTTTCCCCAGTAAGGCTCGTGCTGCTAATCTGGATGCCCTTCCATTTACAATTTCATTATCCAAGGCAGCGATAGCATCCTGCAAGTCTGGTATAATAACATTGTTAAAAATATCAGCAACAGGTTGTCTTTCAAAAATAGTCGGGTCGTCAGTAGGCGGTTCGGCCTCCAGATTTACCGGAACATCACCAAAAACGAGCACTAATTTATAATAAGCCAGGGCTCTCAAAAATTGGGCTTGACCAATATCTGAAACATCCGTTGAATTTTCAATGACGTTATTCGTACTCAATATTGCCTTGTACAATTGCGAGTAGAAAGGCCTAAAAAATTGGTCTTCCATAACTGTCAGGTCCGGACCATACCTGTCAAATTCAGGATAGGGTTCTTCTTCCATCAGTGCATTGTCTGCCCTAAAATCGCCCATTACGGCCCAGGGGGTAACAGCACCTACGTGGTAGTAGTATGCCGCATTAACAACACCATCAAAGTCTTCCAGGGAATCTGAACTGGCTATATTTGGCGGAACCTGATCTAAATCTTCACAAGCTGTGATTAGCAGCAAGGATCCTAAAAGTATTTTATATACTGTTTTCATTTCTCTTATTTAAAAATTAACATTTAAACCAAACGTATAGCTTCTAACTATCGGACTTGCACCAACTTGTACTCCGTAGGTGGTCGGGCCTAAGTATCCGGAATTGGTTATCTCTACGCCCTCTGGGTTAAAAGATGTGTAGTTATCTCCCCACAGATATAGCAGGTTACTTGCTGCAAGATATACTCTGGCGCGGCTTATACCGATTTTGTTAGTCACTTCCGGATCAATCGTATAACCTATGGTCAGGTTTCGCAATGCCAGGTAAGATGCATCTTGTATTTGCGCGTCCAACTGATTTCTGGACTGTGTATAGAATAAACCGTTGTGATCTGCTATACCATCGTCATTAGCATCAAAGCTGTCACGTACCCTTCCGCCAAATTCAGACTGCCAGTAAATTGGATCAATATTGAATACTTCTCCTCCCTGGGCGCCCTGGAATTGGAACGAAAAATCAAAAAGCTTATACCTCAT
>JBPEXP010000041.1:0-5148 GCA_052031475.1 Flavobacteriaceae bacterium
TGCCATTGCCTGGGCTACGGCGAGGCAGGCGCATCAGGGGGATAATAAACGTAGTGTTTATTTGTTGATGCGTTGATGCGTTTATTTGAAAAAAAAATAATCATTCCGTCGAATCAACAAATCCACAAATCAACGAATCAACATTTCTTTATTTTTTCCTCATATAGATCGTGACCGGCACCCCGGTAAAATCAAAGTGTTCTCTCAGTTGATTTTCCAAAAAGCGTTTGTAGGGGTCACGCACGTACTGAGGTAAGTTGCAGAAAAAAGCAAATTGAGGATAGGGCGTGGGCAGTTGGGTGATGTACTTGATCTTCACATATTTTCCCTTGTATGCGGGAGGAGGGGTTTGCGCGATAATGGGTAGGAGCACGTCGTTGAGCTTTCTGGTGGGAATCCTTTTAGATCTGTTCTTGTAGACATCTACGGCAGTCTCGATGGCTTTATAGATACGCTGTTTGGTAAGGGCTGAAATAAAAATAATGGGAACATCCGTAAAGGGTTCGACAGATTTTCGGATCATTTTGCTGTACTCCTTTACCGACTGGGTTTCTTTCTCCACCAGGTCCCATTTATTGGCCAGGATCACAATGCCTTTATTGTTCCGTGCGGCCAGCCAGAAGATATTCTCTACCTGCCCGTCAAATCCGCGGGTGGCGTCAAATAAGATCATGCATACATCACAGTGTTCAATAGCTCGAATGGAACGCATGACGGAGTAGAACTCCAGGTCTTCCTTTACCTTGGACTTCCTGCGGATGCCTGCTGTATCCACCAGATTGAATTCAAACCCAAACCGGTTGTACCTGGTGTCTATACTATCCCTGGTAGTACCGGCAATATCTGTTACGATATATCGCTCTTCCCCGATCAGGGCGTTAATAAAACTGGATTTTCCGGCATTAGGCCTCCCCACTACAGCAAATCTGGGGATCTGCTCCTCATCTTCTTCACTTTCGGGTAGTACTTTGACCAATTCATCCAAGAGATCGCCCGTACCGCTGCCGTTAATGCTTGAAACCGTAAAATATTCACCCAGGCCCAGGCCGTAGAATTCAACGGCTTCTTCCGCCCTTTTGGCATTATCTACTTTATTGACCACCAGAAAGACCGGTTTATCTACTTTCCTAAGAATTTGAGCTACGTCTTCATCCATGCCTGTGATCCCCGTTTCTACATCCACCATAAAGAGTATGGCATCCGCCTCATCGATCGCGAGATTGACCTGCTTATCTATTTCCTGCTCAAAAATATCATCACTGCCTACTACGTAGCCTCCGGTATCGATCAGGGAGAATTCCTTACCATTCCAATCGCTTTTACCATAGTGCCTGTCGCGAGTAACCCCACTAACTGCATCTACGATCGCCTCTCTTCTCTGAATCAGTCGATTGAAGAAAGTGGACTTACCCACATTAGGCCTTCCTACTATGGCGACAATGGCTCCCATGCGTAAAAATTAGGGCACAAAGGTAGTATTAAAGCGTATAATTACCATTCTATACGCTGGATAACAGTCTTAGCTGTCCGAAAACTTATCAGGCAAAGTCCTGGCCATGTGATTATTCGCTGGAAATGAGTAACTTTTAAAATCCAAACAAACCATTTGATGAAATCCCTTCCCAAGGACATTGTCTTGAGGCCGAGGTTTCAGATCTCGCTCAAGGAACCCAAGGAAACGGCACTCAACTCATTTGAGAATGTGCAGACCGGCCCGTTTATCATCAAGAGGATCGATGACCATATTTTTATCAAGTTCAACAAGAAGAACATCCATTTTTGGTCGCCTCAGCTCCAGCTGGAAATCAATGAGGTAGACGACGATAATTCACGTCTGTACGGACTATTTGGTCCCAATCCAACTCTATGGACTTTCTTCATGTTCGTACATTTTGGGGTAGCCACCTTTTTTGTCATTTTTGGTATCTGGGCCTATTCTTATGCCGTGCTGGATGAGCCTTACGGATTGCAGATAGGGGCCATGGTATTAATGGTCGTACTTTGGTTTGTGCTTTATGCCGTTGGCAGAGCGGGTAAGAGAAAGGGTAAACCTCAAATGAACGAGTTATACGGTTTTATGAGCAGGACGCTTAAGCTCGAGACTTAATTCAGCTTTGGTAGCCAAACCGCCGCAATTGTCTTGGGTCATTACGCCAGTTTTTGGCCACTTTAACAAACAACTCTATATGTACTTGTTTCTCAAAGAAAGCCTCCAGTTCTTTCCTCGATTGCACGCCTACTTTCTTAAGGGCCTGTCCTTTATGTCCAATTAGGATGCCTTTTTGTGAATCTCTTTCAACCAGGATCACAGATCGGATCCTGATGATATCATCCTCCTCGAGAAATTCTTCTGTCTCAATTTCAACAGCATAAGGGATTTCTTTTTTGTAGTATTTAAGGATCTTTTCCCGGATCGTTTCGTTTACAAAGAATCTTTCGGGCTTATCGGTGAGCTGGTCTTTAGGATAGTAGGCCGGCGCTTCGGGCAGCAATTCAATGATGCGCTCAAACAATTGGCGGATATTAAACCCGCTAAGAGCCGAAATCGGATGAAGTTCTGCTCCAGGGAATTCTTTTTGCCAGAATTGCACCTGTTCTTCGAGCAATTGCTGATCTGCTTTATCTATTTTATTGAGCAATAACAGTACGGGCACCTCACTTTTTCGAAGCTTATCGGCAAAATTCTGGTCTTTAAGTCCCTTCTCCCCTATCTCTACCATGTAAAGCAGCAGGTCTGCATCTTCCATAGCGGATTTCACAAAATCCATCATCGATTCCTGAAGTCCATAGGAAGGTTTAATAATCCCGGGAGTGTCGGAGAATATAACCTGGAAATCTTTACCGTTAACAATTCCAAGAATGCGGTGCCTGGTGGTTTGTGCCTTAGAGGTAATGATCGATAGTTTCTCCCCCACCAGGGCATTCATCAGGGTAGATTTTCCCACGTTGGGATTCCCGATAATATTCACAAATCCTGCCTTATGCTTTGCCATGAGAATATCTTTCAAAATAAGATTTCATCGCCCTGTTTACCTGTGGTGAAAGATAAAGAACTGCGATCATATTGGGTATACACATCAGGGCGTAGGCCAGGTCAATCAGGTTGATGACCAGGTCTACACTGGCTACGGCCGCAAAGATGATAGTTGCCACAAAATAGTAGTTGAACCATTTACCAATTTTGGGATTGGTCAGAAAACTCAGGCACTTTACCCCATAATAGGAATAGGTGAACAGGGTAGAGAGTGCAAAGGCAGCCACAATAAGCATCAGCAATACATCGCCAATACCGAAAAGAGATTTTTCAAAGGCGATCAGCGTCATCAGGATGCCGTTGCTTTCCGCCTCCAGATAGGCACCGCTCAGAATGATGACCACTGCTGTAAGTGTACAAACGACTATGGTGTCGATAAAAGGTCCCAGCATAGATACCAGACCTTCCTGTATAGGTTCCTTGGTTTTAGATTGACCGTGGTACATGGGTGCGCTGCCCAGTCCGGCCTCGTTGGAAAATACGGCCCGGCGCACTCCTAAAATGACAAGACCCCAGAATCCACCCTGCACCATGGTGTTGAAATTAAAGGCTTCAGTGACGATCAATTCCAGCGAAGGCCAGATCTGTGTATAGTTATTAACCATCACCACAGCTACTGCAATAAAATACAGCAGTACCATAAAAGGAACGATCGCTGTTGCCACCCGGGCAATTTTTTTTAATCCCCCGAAGATGACCATGGATGTGATGATGGCCAGTATGATCCCGACAATCCATTTCCACGGTCCTTCACCAAGGGCAAATAAGGATTGGTCCGGATCAACCACCGTCATAAATGTCTGGGTAAACTGGTTGGCCGTAAACACGCCGAGGAATCCCACCAGACCTGCGATGCAGAAAAAGACGGCCAGTGGCTTTGCCTTCTGGCCAATTCCATTGGTGATATAATACATGGGGCCACCCTGCAGATTACCATCCGCATCATTTACCCGGTACATGACTGCCAGGCTGCAGGAATAGAATTTGATACACATCCCAATAATGGCAGTGATCCATATCCAGAAAATGACGCCGGGTCCTCCCATATAGATGGCGATGGCTACGCCTGATATGTTGCCAAGACCAACGGTTGCCGCAACGGCCGAAGAAAGTGCCTGCAGATGGCTTACTTCACCGGGATCATCCGGATCGTCATGCTTGCCGGCAGTAATACCGATAGCGTGTCTGAAGTATCGATAAGGGGTAAATCTAGAATATAAGACCAGAAAAAGTCCACCTCCAATAACCAGGAACAACATGGCCCATTCTGCATAGGGGATTAAGGAGGACAGAAAATCATTGATGGCGTCCATAGTCAGAAATCTGGCCCGAAGTTAGGAATTTAAGATTGGAATAATTCCCGTTCTAACAATTCAGCAACGATTTTTGATAATACCAATAAACCGTTGTATATTTGCCCTCCTACGCAGAGAAATCCCGATAAAAATCGGGACTGCTTCGGAGGGCGAGGCCCTCAACGTTCAGAAATTATTCTAAAATATATATCGCGGGGTAGAGCAGTAGGTAGCTCGTTGGGCTCATAACCCAAAGGTCGCCAGTTCGAGTCTGGCCCCCGCTACAAAGAAAGCCGTTAACATGAGTTAGCGGCTTTTTTTTGAATATTGGTTACTTATTTCAAAATTGTCTATCTGATTTATTCTTTGAACCAATAGCCAAATAAATTTTTCTTTCAGTCTAATATAAATTGGGCTCATATCCGCCTAAGGCGGACGCCAGTTCGAGTCTGGCCCCCGCTACAAAGAAAGCCGATTACAGTAGTAATCGGTTTTTTTGTTTTATGAAAGAACATATAGTTTATGTCTTATATTCTTCCAAACATGACAAAATCTATTGTGGTGTTACCTCCAATCTCATAACAAGGTTCAAAAGTCATAATTTTTTAGGGACGAAAGATTGGACCAAAGCCTATAGACCTTGGATTGTTATCCTTATTGAATTATATCCTTCTCGATCTAAAGCGCTTAAAAGAGAAAATAGATTGAAATCCGGAAAAGGAAGGGAATGGATTAGATCTGTGATTCTACCAAAATACCTGTGAGCTAAGCTCATATCCGCCTAAGGCGGACGCCAGTTCGAGTCTGGCCCCCGCTACA
>JBPEXP010000410.1:0-6190 GCA_052031475.1 Flavobacteriaceae bacterium
AACGACCCTATGAAGAAGGAATAATACAACCATTTAGGTATGGTTCCGGCTACTTCTTCACCTCCGCCAAACCAGTCCTGAAACAAAAAGATCGAAGCGTTTGCGAGGAGAATACCTGCGCCCACGAACAAGCTTTGCATCTGGTATCCGATGCTCAACTGTTTGTCTGGCAATTTATCTCCAACAAAGGCCCGATAAGGTTCCATCGCCATATTGTTCCCCACATCCAAAATCCAGAGCAGCCCCACGGCAAACCACAAGGCCGGGCTGAGAGGAAATGCAAAAAGACACATGCTTCCAAGAATGGCACCTATTAAGAAAAATGGTTTTCGACGTCCCCATCTCGGTGACCAGGTCTTATCTGATATTGCCCCGATAATAGGCTGAACTATGAGGCCCGTAACCGGGCCGGCAATGTTTAAGATGGGTAAAATTTCTTCAGCCGCTCCCAAGAATAGGAAGATCGGGTTGATGGCACTTTGCTGTAATCCAAAACTGTACTGAATCCCAAGGAATCCAGTGTTCATATTCCAAATTTGCCAAAAACTTAATTCGGGTTTTTTGATGCTCATCCGTTGGTTGGTCTATAAAAACCAGACCTAATTTCTAGTCTGGCTTTGGAATAATGTCTCAATATAGCGTATTATAAGCACACTATTTCAAAGCAGTGAAAAAAATTCGATGGCAACGGTTCATTGATGATATAAAGGTTTATCCGGGTTTTACAAAATTGATATTCCTCTTCAGACCCTCAAACTTTGTTCGTTTTACGGCTGATTTTTGAAAAATCTTATCGAAAACCTCCTTCGTGATTTCCTCCCATTCAACTTTGCTCATGTTCAATAATTCTTCCTTCGGTTGAAAAGCAGGTTCGTTGTGTGGTTTGGAAAACCGGTTCCAGGGACATACATCCTGGCAGATATCGCATCCGAAGACCCAATCATCAAATGTACCTTTTACCGAAGCGGGGATCTCTTCCTTTAATTCAATGGTGAAGTAGGATATGCATTTGCTGCCGTCCACTACATAAGGCTGGATGATGGCATCGGTAGGGCAGGCATCTATGCAGGCCGTGCAACTGCCGCAGTGGTCTTCTGCCGGGTGATCGTATTGCAGATCCAGATCAATTATTAGCTCTGCGATGAAATAAAAAGACCCAAATTTACGCGTTAGCAGATTGCTGTGTTTCCCTACCCAGCCGAGTCCACTGCGTGCCGCCCAGACCTTATCCAGCACTGGAGCAGAATCTACAAAGGCGCGGCCATGAACCTCTCCGATCTCGTCACGGATGAAGGATAAAAGGTCCTTCAACTTATCTTTAATAACAAAATGGTAATCTTTACCGTAGGCGTATTTTGAGATCTTATAGCTATTTGGCCGTTGCGTTTCGGAGGGATAATAATTGTATAGCAAGGAAACTACAGACCGGGCTCCGGGCACCAGCTTTCTGGGATCGAGCCTTTTGTCAAAGTGGTTCTCCATGTATTGCATCCGGCCGTGCATATCCTTTTGAAGCCATTGTTCCAATCTGTTTGCCTCTTCTTCCAGGAAAGCGGCTTTGGATATCCCGCAAGAGAGAAATCCGAGGCGGAGGGCCTCCGATTTGATGAGCTGAGTGTATTTCGCGCGTTTATCCGGCATGATATTCGGCTAAGTTACAAATCTGGCACCAGCTGGGGTAAAAAGCAAACCGCCCGCAAAAAGCGGGCGGTTTAAGGCATTACTCAAGATACTATTTGGCTGAACTTGTGAGCAATTTGTCAAAATTACTGCTGGCAACAGAAGCGTGCTCGATTTCAAATTTGAGATTTTGCTTCTTCTTGCCGCTCTTCAATTGAGCTTTGTATCTCCTTTTAGCGTCTTTCCCCTTGATATAAGTAACCTGGTACTTACTCTTGGTGATAGACCATCCTGGATTCTCTTCACAGATCTGCTTGCGCAAAGCTTGAGGAGGACTGACATTCTTGATATTCTCGAATGCAGATAACATGTCTCCATCACGGTCATAGACGGCATAGATACTACCCTGGCTATTCCTGAAAGTAATTTCAAAGGCAGTGTCTATCCTGTTGTAAACAGGAGATTCTTTCAGATCAAAATTGGCTGCCATGCTTTCCAGTGCCCGTGCGGCGGCAGGGGTCTGGTGGTCCTGAACAGCTTGAAGAAAATCTGAATTAATTGCAGTAACAGTAACTTCTGCAAGTTCAACTTCCTGGGCCTCGTCTTCTTTTTCTTGCCCGAACGCTAGGCTGGTAAGGCCTAGAAACAACATACCGATCATCAATTTTCTCATGATGCTACTATTTAAGGGATTAATACTCTTTTTTGAAGGGGGATGGCAAGGGGGTCTGTTCGTTAATCTCAGCGGTCACTTCCCGAATCCGCTGATTTCTGTATATCTTTGATAGAGATGACATGATACTCTGCTCTTTTAAGTTGAATTAGACATTGATTTACTCTTAGTGCTGCGGGCGATTGGAAGGTTAACAGGCAGGGGAAAAAAAACTTAAATGGACCCAAAATCGATTGCAGATCTGCTTACAGAAGACCGGCTTAAACTCAAAAAGGTCTATGAAAGTTTCCGGGAACAATTCTTCGGATTTGCCCGGCGTTATCCCCTGGACGACAGTGATTTATCGGATATTTACCAGGAAGCCTTCCTGGCGCTTCGCAAACACGCTATGGCGGGAAAACTGGCGCAGGTTCAATGCAGTATGAAAACCTATCTCTTCCAGATTGGAAAACACATGATCTACGATCTTTATAAGTACCGGGGCCGAAACGTACCGCTCGAGACCCAACTCCGGGTAGAAAGAGGAGAGGAAGAAGTAGATGTAAGCCTGCAGGCTGGAGATGCACTGAGTGCCGTTCAGCGCCAGCTTAGGAAGCAATTAAGAATACTGGATGAAAAGTGCAGGGAGCTGTTAACCTTATTCTATTTCAGGGGACTAACTCTTGAAGAGATTGCGCCTGTAGCGGGGCTGCGGAACAGTAACGTGGTGAAAGTCCAAAAACACCGCTGCCTCGAAAAGCTCAGGCATAACATGAAAAACTAATTCGATGGATCGCGAAGTTCTTATAGAGAAGTATATTCAGGGAACTCTTAACGAAAAAGAGCAGCTGGAGTTTGACACCCTTCGGGGTAAGGACCAGAGCTTTGAACAAGAAGTACAATTTCACGAGAATTTGCGGCAGGTGATCCAGGCAGAGAACGATCCGGTCAGGGCTATGGTGGAGGAATTTGAATCCGAAGCCACCGTTAGCTCCTCTTCTACCGGAGTTTGGAAGCAGCTTTTAGTGGCTGCGTCTATTTTTGCCGTATTAGGACTGGCCGTATTCTACAATCTAACCCGGCCGATATCCGGCTCTGATCTCTATGAAAATTATTACGAAAGCTACCCTAATGTGGTGCAAATAAGTACACGGGGAGAAGAAGCCAGTGAAGCACGGCAGGCTTTTGAGGCCTATGAAAACGGCAAGTACGAAGAGGCCCTGGCCGGATTTTCGGAACTCTACAGCAACGGCGGCGAGACCTATTATCTGTTTTACCAGGCCAATGCACTGCTCGAATTGGGCAGGGCCGAAGAGGCCATCGCTTTACTGGATGAATTTTCAGGAAGTGACGATTCTTTGGCCAGCCGCTCTGGCTGGTATAAGGCCATGGCATATCTGCAGCTGGAGGATCTGCCGCGTGCAAAAATAGAGCTGGAGAAAGTACGGCGAGAGAAGGCCTACAATGCCGACAAAGCGGAAGAATTACTTGCCGAGCTTGAATAGGCCTTGCCTGCCATTACTATCAGGCAGAAAATGACAAAAAATACCATCTTTCAAATAAGAAAGATGGTAGCTATAATTGTTGGAATTGCTTTTAAACTAACGTGCTGTTTCCGGGCTGATCACTGTTGCCAGTTCCGTAATGTAGTTTACCGGGAAACCCCCGGCCAAGGCGTGTTGTCTGATAAGCTCTTCATTCTTCGCCAGGTAGAGACAATAGACCTTATTTTCCGCTACATAGCTATGGAGCCACTGGATATCAGAACCCATTTCTTTTAGCACAGTACATGATTTTTGTGAGATGCCCTTTAACTGTTCTGAACTCAACAGCCCTGCATCCGGAATTTCGCGTTCAATGAGATAGGTTTTCATCTCTTTGGTGACATTTTGTTGCTCTGAGGCCATTTTTACATAGATGACTTCTTCCTGGGAATAGATCGATTGAAAGGTAATCAGTGAGATCACTAATAGGCTTAATAAAGTTTTTACCGTTTTCATGATTAAAAGGATTTAATGGTGACTAGTCCAAAACTAGTTCTATCAACCAATGATGGCCTTCACATTTAACCCCAAAAATGTAAGAATTGGTTCATTGTGCCCTGGCATAGGCCAGAGGCTGAAGTCCGAATCTTTGCTGAAAGCATTTGGTGAAATAAGAAGGGCTGTTAAATCCACAATCAAAAGTAGTCTGGGCAATGTTGCGGTCTGTTTTTAGTAGTTCGAGTGCCTTCTTCAGCCTGAATTCGCGAAGTATTTCGTTGGGCGATAAACCCGTGATCTCCTTGGTCTTCCGGTATAGCTTGGATTTGCTCATAGACATCTTCGAACAAAAATCTGCCACGCCAAATTGAGCATCCTGCCAATGGGCAGTAAGCGTGTCCATCAGGAGCTGGAGAAAGTTCTCATCTGCAGGATCGATCCATTTAAAGAAGTTATGGGGGCCATTGTTTCCATCCTTGTAGATCTCCCTGATGATGGATGCCATCACAATTTGATTTTCCTTACCAATTTCGCATAAATACCTGGCCATTTGAACCGTATCTCCAAAAAGTTCCTTACTCTTGGTAACCGGCATACCAGCATTTAAACCCATTCTGAGATCGATGAGGTCGGCTGCAATGTGCATGTGTTCCAATACGGACACAGCACATTCAACCGCCTGTGTTACAGATAAAAAAGAAGCAATAAACCCGCCACCACTCTGTTCAACTTCCCTGCCTTCATACTTTTGAAGTTGTTTGCGTACGGTCTCATTATATAGCGAAACCAGGCGATCTGCCTTTTCCGTGCCCAGACGGTGACCCAATAATCCAGAAGGTGTGGTAGTACTTACCAGTATAATTCTAAATGCAGGGTCATTAAAGATCTTTAGATTGGGATCTTCGCCGTAATATCCATCAGGGTCCTGGATCCTTCCGAGAAATGCTTCGACCACCTTGCTATTTACCTGAATGATCTCATGAGGCATGAGCCCGTGCGCCCTGTCGTGCATTTTTTTTACAGATTGGATGTCAGGTGCGTCAATCAGACAAAAGGCACTGCCGCGTTCTTCATCCACCCAATAGGTCATGCAGCGGCATCCATATTCATCCTGGATCTTTAAATCCTCACGGTGAGCCTCAGCCGCGTGTTTGGCTTCAATGCCTGGTACGATATGTCGATCCATGTAAATGGGCATGACCGTAGTTATATAATGTGTGCTTTTATGAAATTTCGCCCAGCTTTTCCCCTGCTATCTTAATAAACCCTAATAGAAGCAAAAAAAATACAAAAAATAGGTCATTTGCTGTAAAAATTAGATCATCCGGTTGCCTTCCAAAAGAGAAAACCGGAGATCAAGCTCCGGTCTATAAAATTTACTCCTTCATTTCTGGCGGATCATTCCGTCTCTGATAACCTATACAATTTATTACCTCGGCCGGATATTCTGATTGACCCTGAAAAGATTGTCCGGATCGTATTTGGATTTGATGGCCACCAGTCGTTCATAATTGTGTTTAAAAGAGGCCTGAACTCGCTCCTGGCCTTCATCCATCATAAAGTTCGAATAGGCCCCGCCCATAGAATGCGGGTGTAATGCATTCCAATAATCCTTGCACCACTGGGTCAGTTTATCGGCGTTGGCGGGATCCGGATCTACCCCGACGATGACCCCGGCGTATTTGGCATCTCTGTAAGCCCAGGGCGTCGCGTCTGGTGCAACTCGTGATGGCGCGCCACTAATTGGGTACAAATGCATTTGAGATAATGGTGTAGGAATGCATGAGCCGTATTTTTCATGCTCTGCACGTGCTTCCGGGCCTAGTTCGTCAAAAAAATCAGCCCTCCAGTACCATTGCATACCCGGCGGCATCAATCCATCAAAAAGGGTCTGGACGGAGGGATATGGCATGGGTCCCACATGTTCAAATTCCGG
>JBPEXP010000411.1:0-3967 GCA_052031475.1 Flavobacteriaceae bacterium
CTTTTTGGCGAAAGAACTAGTGATACTGCGGGTGATCAATATGCCATCCAATGGATTGGCCTGGAATCCATCGATCAGTTGGATGAAATAGAACAGAGATCCCATCAAAAGCCACAACTTATATACAAGCACAGTACCAGCTGCGGAGTGAGTAGTATGGTACTGAATATGTTTTCTACTTCATGGGCGTATGAGGAAGACCGCGCCGATCTGTATTTTTTAGATCTGCATCGGTACCGGCCGGTTTCCAATGCCGTTGCGGACAAGTTTGAAGTTCGTCATGAATCTCCTCAACTTATTGTTTTAAAAGAAGGCGAAGTGGTTGCCCACAGCTCGCATGGGGCTATTACCGAGTTGGATCTCGATCCTTATTTATAAAAAAACCCGGACTGAGCAGTCCGGGTTTTCTATTAGTAGAATTTGTGTCTGACTATAATATCCTTCAATCTCGCCTTTAGGTCTTCACCTGCCTCGTATACCATTTGCTCATTGGTAGGGAAGGGAACAGGTGTTACCTCCAGAAAGGGGATCAGGTCCTCTTCCAGGGCCCTCCGGTCTCCGGAATAATTGGCGTAGATATGCTCAAAGATAAACTCACTGCTCAGTGGATATGAATTCAACTGCTGGCTGTTGTTCAGGTCAATGTAACTGACATTCCCAACCACCTGAGCTGCCTTAAACTGGGTAAATTCATAGTAGTTACAAATTACATTCCTGTATCGGTCTATACGAATGTCGTTTCCAAGGCTATCTTTCATCACATTGCCGTTGTCGTCCAGCACATAGTCATAGCCGTCCCTGATGCGTTTCTCCTTGATCACCTGCTTCTCGCGGATTTGTTCAGGAGATATACTGATATTCCTGAAGGCCACTTGCATTTCATAGTCGTATCGTATGTCCTTTAAAGGATTAGTGTGATACTGTGTCCACAGGTCATTAAGGCCCAGGGTGTTGAAATTCAACAACTCTTCCTCTAATCGCTGCGGAACGATCTGGTCTGTATCGTTGATCACCTGAACTTTTACATAATCAAGTCCCTTGGCATGGGCTGCTTCCATTTTTTCCTTAACGTCTGCATAGCCCGGGTTGATTTCTTCCAGATACTTGAAATCTTCAAAAGCCTGCCTGTAGTCCTGCTTAAAGCTGGCATTGGCCAGTAAGTTGGAGGCATTTTCATAAAGATAATCAGAGAGCTTCGTTTTCGCCGTCAGCAATGGTCCGTCATAATCCCGGAAATAGAACTCGGCTTGCCTGTTCTCATCATAGACGGGCAGGGGCAACAAAGGTCTGATCCGTTGCTGAATTTGCTTCAAACTCAGATAACTGTTATAAATGGCTTCGTAATTCGCAGGATTGCCATCTTGCTTCAGATAATTGATCTGGTCTAGTTCACGCTGCGTATTTTTTTCAAAGGCGTCTTCCAGCAGCAGTACATAGCGCTGGTGAGACTTCTTGTGTTTGTTGTCTGCCAGGTTGTTGACCGCCCGGTTAATAGCCTGCAGATAATTACCGCTGTTTACGGCTCTCTGGGTCTTTTTAACCCCGCCACAAGCGGCCAGGAACAATAAAATTGCCGAAAATAGTAATGTCTTTTTCATGGTATGGTGCTTTATGGTTTGATAGGCCATTTTCAATAGCCGTGCCAAAATCTTCCAAATCCATAACGAAAAACGACTACGGTTCGTATAAGTTCGACGAACTACACTTTAACATTAAATAAGGGAAATAAGCACTTAGGCCGGCTTGAGCAGGGTACGAACCTCTCCAAAACCGATCCGAATATCTGATTTTTGGCAAAAACCTCTCATGACCACCGTATCACCATCCTGAACAGATGTCCTGGTTTCTCCATTGGATAAGGTAATAGGTTTAGTGCCCTGCCAGGCCAGTTCAAGCATAGAACCGTAAGAATCCTCGCTGTTACCCGAGATGGTGCCGCTGCCCATCATATCGCCGCTGTTTACCTTGCATCCGTTTACCGTGTGGTGAGCCAGTTGCTGAGCCATGGTCCAGTACATATATTTGAAGTTAGACCTTGTAATGGTAGTACTGCTTCCGTCACCCGGCTCGAGATCTACCTCCAGTTGTATATCAAAGCTGTGCTTGCCTTCAAGTTGAAGGTAGGAAAGCGGCTTGGGCTGCTGTTGGGGACTTTCCACCCTAAAAGGTTCGAGGGCGTCAAGGGTAATGATCCACGGTGAGATGGAAGAGGCGAAATTTTTTGCCAGAAACGGGCCAAGGGGTACATACTCCCATTTCTGTATATCCCTGGCACTCCAGTCATTGAAGAGAACCAGTCCGAAAATATAGTCCTCTGCCTCATTGACGGGAATCTGTTCGCCCATTTTGTTGGCATCGGTAGTGATAAAGGCCATTTCCAGTTCAAAATCAACCATCTTTGAAGGCCCGTAAACAGGGACTTCCTCTCCTTTAGGCAAGGTCTGTCCTTTTGGGCGCCTGATGGACGTTCCGCTGGTGACGATGGTAGAACTGCGACCGTGATATCCTACCGGCAGATGAAGCCAGTTAGGTAACAGGGCATTTTCCGGGTCGCGGAACATTTTACCGATATTGGTGGCGTGCTCTTTACTGGAGTAGAAATCTGTATAATCGCCAATAAGCACCGGCAGTTGCATTTCTATCTCTTTCATATCAAAGAGTACGATTTCTCTATGTTCGGGCCGATCCCTCAATTCGGGATTGCTCTTTTCAAAGATCTTGCTGATGCGGTTTCGCACTGATCGCCAGGTTTTTTTACCGTCCGATATAAAATCGTTCAATGTGTCCTGAAGGAAGATATCGTCTGTTAAAGGGATATCATCAAAATATCCCAATTGGTGCAACGCACCCAGGTCAATGGCGTATTCGCCGATTCGGGTACCAATGGTAATAACATCATCAGGCGTAAGGAAGACCCCGAAGGGTATATTCTGAATGGGAAAATCCGAATCGCTGGCTACCTCTAACCAGGACTTAAGAGAGGGATCATTTGCTGCAATCTTCATAAGCAGGTGTTAATTTCTTATTGATAAATACGATCAAATATATTATTTAATTCCGATTTTCTGGGGGGCAATTCGTACTTTTACAGATCTTAAATTTTATTGAATATTCATGCAGAGAGACGAACAAATTTTTGATCTGATAGAAGCGGAAAAAGAGCGTCAAATCAATGGAATAGAGTTGATTGCATCTGAAAATTTTACCAGCCCACAAGTGATGAAGGCAGCCGGTTCGGTGCTGACCAACAAATATGCTGAAGGTTATCCGGGAAAGCGCTATTACGGTGGTTGTGAAGTGGTGGATCAGGTAGAACAACTGGCCATTGACCGGGCGAAGGAATTATTTGGTGCCGTCTATGCGAATGTTCAGCCACATTCGGGAAGTCAGGCAAACGCAGCCGTCTATCAGGCCTGTTTGGAGCCGGGCGACACGATCCTTGGATTTGATCTCTCTCATGGAGGCCATCTCACTCACGGATCGCCTGTAAATTTTTCCGGCAAGCTTTACAGACCGGTTTTCTATGGGGTTGATGAGGAGAGTGGGCTGTTGAACTATGATAAGATCGAGGAAATTGCCAAAAAAGAGAAACCTAAAATGATCATTGCCGGTGCTTCGGCCTATTCGCGCGATATGGATTTCGCCCGTTTCAGGCAGATTGCCGATAGTGTGGATGCCCTCCTTTTGGCAGACATTGCCCATCCGGCCGGTTTGATAGCAAAGGGCATCTTGAACGATCCTATTCCTCATTGCCATTTTGTAACAACTACTACTCATAAAACGCTTAGGGGTCCGCGCGGTGGATTGATCCTTATGGGAGAGGATTTTGACAATCCATTTGGTCAGCGGCTCAAAAACGGGAATTTGAAGAAAATGTCTACACTGATCAATATGGCCGTCTTTCCCGGCAATCAGGGTGGCCCCCTGGAGCACATTATCGCCGCTAAGGCCGTCGCATTTGGTGAGG
>JBPEXP010000412.1:0-13764 GCA_052031475.1 Flavobacteriaceae bacterium
ATAAATATCAATCAACAAATCAACGAATCAACGAATCAACAAATAAACACTACAAATAGCTCAACCACCATTGATGCCTGTTTTCAGTCTTGTACCTATTATACCAGATACAGACGGGCCATAGGCCGATGACCACTCCAATCCAGATCAGATAAACGATACCCAGGCTAAAGCCGTATCCCTGAAGTTCCGGCTGCATGGTGATCCATATATCAATGACCATATCTGAAGCATTGAAACCGGTTGCAACCGCGGCAACAACAGCCAATCCATGAATAACGTACAGGTGAATGACGTAAAAGAACATGGGCACCCTTCCAATGATGACCAACTGATCAAAGAACCAGCCCTTCCATCTTTCAGCCAGAGCAAGAAAGACAATAGAAGGCCCTATAGTTATTAATAAGAACAACAGGGATGGCGGATATTTAGTCACGTTAAAGAAAGACAATATGGTGAAGGATATTTCATCCTGGGAAGACCACGGCACGGGGTCACCGTATAAATTGACAAGACGTAAGAGAATAAAAGCCGCTGTTGTGCCCAGGCCTATTTGCCATAATTTTTTTATTCTGTATGCCCCGTCAACTTCTTTTTTGTAGAGTATGCCAAAGTAATAGCCTAGTGGCATAACAAAGATCCAGGGGATCGCCGGATAGCCCACCAGGGCCATACTGCTTCCCATAGGAACCAAACCAAAGACATGTAAAAACCTCCAGAATCCATCACCAAAACCAGAGGAAGGCACAAAAGGATTTACGGGATTGTAAACATCCAAAAGGTTATGCCCAAAGACTGCCAATAGACAAATGGCAATCCCTAGTTTCCTCGGCACATAAATAAAGGCTGCCAGGAAAAGCATTCCCAGACCAAGCACCCAGATTACCTGGAAGAGTATGGCGCTATAATCAAGTTTAAAAGTCCAGGCCAGTTTAATTAGTGTCAGTTCGGCAAAAATGAGCCATAAGCCTCTTTTTAATAACCAGGCCGACAAAAATTTTCTGTTCTTTCTGGAACCGACAAAAAATGCAGAAGTACCGGCAAGAAATACGAATACGGGCGCACAGAAATGGGTCACAAAACGGGTGAAGAACAGAGCAACACTGGTTTGACTCAGATCGGTGGGATCGTAGTAATAGGCATCAAAATGGAAATAATCCCGAACGTGATCCAGGGCCATGATCACCATCACAAGTCCCCTTAACATATCTATGGACTCGATTCGTTTGCCTCTGGGTGTTTTAACAGACATGGATTGTATTGGCTTTTGGTTGTTGTTAGTTTTCCATATCCTGGAGCTGAATTCCCAGGGCCTTCGTTGAAAGCTGTACTTCCACCAGAGACAGCACTAATGAAAAAATGAGGGCAACCAGACTGATCCCGAAAACCAGGTTTGCCCAGAATTCCAGTTTCACGTAAATAAGCAACATGGTAATAGCGCTAAATAGAAAACTCCAAATAGCCACTGCCTGCATGTTCTTAATGATCATCAGCCTCCTCTGCAATTGCCTCACCTGTATTCCTATTTTTTTAGAGGCGGTCTCATTGTATTCTTTGTGAAGCTGCCTAATTAATGCGGCTATGGCCAGATAACGGGCATTGTAGGCAAGCATACTCAGGGATATTGCCGGGAAGAGCAGGGCAGGAATGGTTAGTGTCAGTTGCATAGTCTGGCTTTTTAAAGTGTTTGGGCTTAATCCTTTATGGCAAATTCACGGGTTTTTACGGCATCATTGCTTCTAATTTCCACTTCGTAGGTTCCCTTGGGAAGATAGGTTTTTCCGTCCTTGGCTTCGGAAAGCTCCCTTTTGTATTTTTTCAAATAATCTGCCTTTCCCTTCTTGGAGAAAGCCAGGTCATAAGACAAGATATTCATACCCCTGTCTGCCTGCATGCTGGCAGCGCTTACCTCAATCCCGTCTGTGGTCCTTACCACTGCGTCTATGCTATCTGCAGCAGAGCTGTAGAAGACTACATCCAGTCCGGGAGTTTCAGGTTTTTTCCAGGCATTTGAAGCGTCTCCCCAATCATCTGAATGGCTAATATCCTCTAATGGGAAAATATGAAGCTTGCTGGCCATGACATCCTGACTTAACTGCTCCAAATCCGAAATATCGGCCAGGTAAATGCTTCTTCCATGGGTGCCCACCAGCAAGTGGCCGGCTTTATCCTGAATTACCAGATCATGGACTGCTACGTTGGGGATTCCGTTTTGGAATACTTCCCATCTCTGTCCTCTGTCCAATGAAGCAAAAAGACCGATATCCGTACCGGCAAAAAGCAGGTTGGCATTAAAGGGGTCTTCTACTAATGTATTCACCGGGGCATCGGGCAGGTTGGATGAAATGTCTTTCCAATCCTGGCCCTGGTTATCACTCATATATATATAGGATGTAAAATCGTCCTTTCGATATCCGTTCAAACAGATATAAACCCTGTTCTCTTCCTGTCTGGATGCGAGCACCTCACTAACCCAAAGACCACCAGGGAGCCCATCTGAGATATTGATCCAGTTTTCACCTCCATTCCGACTCATATGAGCCAGGCCGTCGTCAGTTCCTACGTAAAGCATACCAAATCGGAAGGGTGATTCTGAAATACAGGTGATGGTCCCGTAGGCCACATTACCTTCTTTGGAACCTTTGCTAAGATCCCCTGAAATTTCCTCCCAATTCTTTCCCCGGTTCATGGATCTGTGCAATACATTGCTGCCTAAATAAACAATATCCTGGTTGTGTGTTGAAAGCAATATGGGGGTTTCCCAATTGAAACGATAGGCCGGCTTGCCCAACTCATGACGAGGCTGGATCTTTTCCCTGAAATCTCCCACCAGGTCGAGGCGGTAATAATTTCCAAATTGAAAACCTGTATAGACTATATGGGGATTCCCCCGGTCTATCTGAACCTGCATCCCGTCGCCACTCATAATAGATTTCCATGGATAGTGACCTGTTTGCTGCCAGCGGCTGCTTTCCTCGGCGTTGTGCGGACCCATCCATACACCATTATCCTGTAAACCTCCATATACATTATACGGTTTCTGATAATCTACATTGATGGCGTAGAACTGGCCTACCGTAGGAGAATTATTCTTGATCCAGTGCTCACCGCCATCGTAGCTGATATTTACACCGCCGTCATTTCCATTGATCAGATGCTCACTTTTTTCCGGGTTGATCCATAAGGCGTGATGATCTGCATGAACATTGTCGCTGCTGATATTAGAGAAACTCCGGCCTCCGTCTTCCGATCTGAGAAGGGGTACTCCACCCAGGTAAATCCTTTCCTTGTTATTGGGATCTACCCGGATCAGTCCAAAATAGTATCCATAGCTGTAATACAGGTCATCAATATAATCTTCGTTCATTTTAACCCAACTTTTTCCGCCGTCCTCAGACCTGTATACTTCGGCCCCGATCACTGGGAATTCAAAAAGCATGGAATTTGCATCACTCAGATAGTCATAAATCGCCTGAGGTTTAATTTTCTCCGACCGGACCATTTCTTTAATGAGCTGTGCCGAATATTTTTTTGGAAAATCCTGTTTTCTCAGAAAGGTGTCCAATTCCCTGTCTGGAAGTTTTAAGAAATCATCCCGCGTTATCTCCTTAAAGTCATTTTTGTGAAGCCTGCCTCGCTTCCTGGGTTCCTCTTCTTTTTTAGGTCTTCGATATTGGTTATCGTGAACGGCATAGATGGTGGAATCGTCAAATACAGCAAGCCCGATTCTGCCAACCCCATTACCAGTGGGGAAACCGCTTTGCTCTCCGGTTACCAGGCGCCAGGTCTTACCCCCATCCACAGATTTGTAGATAGCTGATTTTTCCCCGCTCCCGTCAAAATTCCAGGCTTTCCGTTCTTTCTGCCAGCTTGCTGCGAATTGTATATTAAAATTTCCCGGTACTGCGGCCAGGTCAATAATACCTGTTTGGTTATTTACAAATAGCACATGGTCCCAGGTTTTACCACCGTCACTGGTTCGGTAGATCCCACGAGCCTCGTTGGTTGAATAAAGATGACCGGTAACACCAACCACCAGCTCATCAGGACTGTCTGGATTAATAAGGATTTTGCTGATATGATGAGAATCAGAAAGTCCCATATGCTCCCAATTTTCACCGTTGTCTGTTGATTTGAGTATCCCAATTCCCGAATATGAGGATCTGGAGGCATTGCTCTCCCCGGTGCCCACCCAAATGGTCCTGGTTTTCCAGTCTATGGCGATGTCCCCGATATTCTGCGTGAGGCTGTTGTCCATTACAGGTGTAAAACTGGTGCCGTTGTTTAAAGTGTGCCAGAGTCCGCCTGAAGCATATGCCACATAGAATTCTGTAGGATCCTCAGGATTAACATCCAGGTCTACCACACGCCCGCTCATCACGCTGGGACCTATATTCTTGAAGAGTATATTCTTAAGCAGAGAAGTATCCGCCATCTTTTCTTTCAGGTCCAGTGAGCTGAGGAGATCATGATCATTTTGTCCGAAGGAACATTGGACAAACAGTAGAGTAATAAAAAGAAAGGTGCAATTCAGCCTCATATGAGAAAAGTTGAATAGCGAATGTATGAATTTGTGAATGCGATGCCAAGCCTGCATAAGCAGTGTTGCATTCTTTGTGGACAACAAACGAATAATTACATTTGAATAAAGCTTCAAAATACGATGAGATACGAACCCATACCCTCCCGATTGTTTGTCGAGAATCGCAAAAAATTTGCCACCCGAATGAAAGAGGGTTCCCTGGCTGTCTTTAATTCCAATGATATCTATCCTATTAGTGCAGACAGCACGATGCCCTTCCAACAGCACAGGGATATATTTTACCTAAGCGGTGTAGACCAGGAAGAATCCATACTGCTTTTATTTCCATCGTCCATCAGGGAAAAGCACAGGGAGGTGTTATTTGTTCGCGAGACCAATGAGCATATAGCTATCTGGGAAGGAGAAAAACTGACAAAGGAAAGGGCCACTGCTGTTTCGGGAATAGAAACAGTTTATTGGTTATCTGAGTTCGACAAGGTGTTTTTTGAATTGATGACCGAAGCGCATACGATATATTTTAATACAAATGAACACTACAGACAATCTGTGGAAACACAGACGCGTGAGGACAGATTTATACTGAAATGCAAGCGTGATTTCCCTGCGCACCAGGTGGCCAAAAGCAATCCCATTTTACAGGAGATCAGGGGAGTGAAGGAGGCCGAGGAAATTGAACTCATGCAAAAGGCCTGCGACATAACGGAAAAGGGTTTTAGAAGGGTTCTGAAATTTTTAAAACCAGGCGTAATGGAGTACGAGGTGGAAGCTGAATACCTTCATGAATTTATCAGAAATAGGTCCAGGGGGTTTGCCTATACGCCCATTATCGCTTCCGGCAATAATGCCAATGTTTTGCACTACATAGCCAATAACCAGCCATGCCGCAGCGGTGATCTTGTTTTGATGGATGTGGGAGCTGAATACGCCAATTATTCCAGCGACATGACGCGCACCATTCCTGTCAACGGCCGTTTTACCCCCAGGCAAAAGGAGGTTTACGAAGCAGTGCTGCGGGTGAAAAACGAAGCCACCAAAATGTTGGTGCCGGGTACGGATTGGGAGGAATATCACAAAGAAGTGGGCAAGATCATGACTTCAGAGCTGCTCGGATTAGGATTGTTAGACAAGGCCGATGTTCAAAAGGAAGATAAAAAGTGGCCTGCGTACAAGAAATACTTCATGCATGGTACCAGTCACCACATTGGCCTTGACACCCATGATTACGGTCCTTTAAAAACGCCTATGAAGGCCAGCATGGTTTTCACTGTTGAACCCGGGATCTATATTCCGGAAGAGGGAATGGGCATCAGGTTGGAAGACGATGTGGTCATTAGGGAGAAAGGAGAACCTTTAAACCTTATGAAGCGGATCCCCATTGAAGTGGATGAGATCGAGGGCCTGATGAATGGTTGAGGATATTCTGCTCTTTTTTTAAGCAAGTAATACTTAGTTCATTTTTAGTTGAGACCTTAATGTCTTAACCCCTTTCATTTTATATTACATGGACAGCAATTTATCCCAGAGCCTATAGAAAATTATAATGTTGTGTGCCCTTTAACGGCGGTGGGGGACACGCCCCCTCCCCACAGTATCAAGATAATGCTGGGGACTGCCGAAATCAAGCAGTTTTGGGAGAATTCCTAAATCTATCGCTGATCAACAGCAGGGCATAGACCAGGAAAGAAGGGATGAACCATCCCATCTTATAAGAACTTAGAGGAATATGCTCCTTCCAGGGAATAGACATGCCAAGTGTTTCCAGAAAATCCGGGAGACTGAATAGGATGGCACAGAAGACTACTCCTCTGAAAATCTCCTTGGGAGCATAGCGAGACGGGAGTGCGTTTAGGAAGATCAATACAATAGTAATCGGGTAGATCAGCATCAGGGCTGGAAGTGCCACTGCGATAATGTAAGCCACCTCAAACCGCCCCATGATAATTCCTAGCAGACATCCAATCACAGCGGTTAACAGATAGGCCCTTCCATGGGATGGAAATTCAGAGCGTGCATAATCCGCTGCCCCGGTAACAATTCCAACAGCCGTAGTAAAACATGCGAGACTTACCAGGATACTGAGCAGCGTATTGGCTGCACTTCCCAAACTGATTTCACCGATGCCGGTTAACAGCCCTATCCGTGTAATGTCTTGTGGGAAGAGATCAGAATACAAGGATCCCGTAAGGATCAAACTTATATAGACCAGAAACAATCCCAGCCCGGCCAGCCATCCGGCACGGGCGATCATTTTGCGTTTGGAGTCATAGGACAATGACTTGTCTTTGAGATTCACAGAGACAATGATAACCCCACCCACAACAACAGCGCCAATGGCATCAAAAGTTTGGTAGCCTTCCAGGATTCCCGCGCTAACAGGATGTGGAAAGGAAGAAATCCCAAAATCAAATGGCAATTGAAAAATGCTGGTTCCTATTATGGCCACCAGAACAATAAGGATGGCGGGGGTAAGAAATTTACCGATGACGTCAAGAATGGCCGCACGATTCATGACGAAGACAAACACCAGTGAGAAGTAAATGCTGCTGGTAAGTAGTCCGGGCGAATCAATAATGGGCAGCACCGCGATCTCGTGGGTAACCGAAGCCGTCCTGGGCGAAGGCAGGCTAAGGGAGATCAGGTAAACCAGGAAACAATACAGCCTGCTAAAACGGGGCGAAATATTTTTTGCAAAATCAAACATCGTCCCCTGCAGGCGGGCGTGGGCAATAATACCAAAAATGGGAATCAGCACGGCCGAGAGACAGAATCCCAGGCCCACGGACCACCAACTTACACCGGCTTTAAACCCGAGCAGCGGAGGAAGGATCAGGTTGCCTGCCCCGAAAAAAAGTGAGAACAAAGCTAGGGCTGTGACCAGCGTTTGCCTGGTGTGTTTCATGGGGCTGAAGATAGCTCAAATTAAGAAAGCTTAGCTGATGTATTTCACCGAAGCTTTAATACACTTTATCGAAAATTGAGAATTTCATCGATTAAAGATTTAAAATCTTCCGACCCGCCCAATAAATAAGGGTTTGTGAGCGTTGAGTATGTAAGACGTTCTTAAATCTTACTTATCAACAAATAACCAGTAATTATTTTGCTTTTGGCGGTTCCCCATTTCCCGTTAAGAGCATTGCCTAAAACCTACATTATGAAGAAATTGTTCTGCAATATCTTTGGGCATCACTACTCCGTTTCAAAAAGAGTGACTTCACACATCAAGGAGTATAAATGTGTCCACTGTGGAAAACAAGTAACAACAGATGTCAGCGGAAATCTTTCGATCCTTACCCCAGAATTGAGGGAGATCAATGACACGCTTGAATTTATCTACCAGAAAAAACACAGATCCGAACAGCAGCAAGTAGCCTGACTACTCCGAGAAGGCATTCCAGCCCTGCGCTGTTAAAGGAATTTTAGAGCCATTCCTGGAAATTAGGTAAGCCCCTTCACTCTTATCTGTTATGTGCCCCAAGACAGTAAGATTGGGATTACCCTTTATTTTCAGGAATTCTTTTTGGTCTATAGTGAACAGGAGCTCGTAGTCTTCCCCACCGCTTAATGCCACCAATGTACTGTCTAGATTAAACTCTTCACAAGCAGATATGACTGCAGGATCCAGAGGGATCTTGTCTTCATATAGATGGCACCCTACTTTTCCATTTTTGCATAGATGCAGGATCTCCGAGGAGAGACCGTCACTGATATCGATCATCGAAGTTGGGTGAACCTCCAGTGTCTTCAGCAACTCTACGATGTCTTTTCGGGCTTCCGGCTTAAGCTGTCTTTCAACCAGATAAGAATAAGGGGTGAGATCGGGTTGGTTATCCGGATTCACCTTAAAAACTTCCTTTTCACGCTCCAATACCTGCAATCCCATATAGGCAGCACCAAGATCTCCGCTCACTACCAGCAGGTCATTAGGCTTGGATCCGTGCCGGTACACAATATCGTCCTCCTTGGCTGCGCCCAATGCGGTGATGCTTATTAGCAATCCTTTGTTTGAAGAAGTAGTATCGCCACCAACAAGATCAACCCCATAAAGCTTGCAGGCATGGCCGATCCCTTCGTATAATTCCTCCAGGGCTTCCAGCGGAAACCGGTTAGATACAGCTACGGATACTGTGATCTGCGTAGCGATAGCATTCATGGCGTAAATATCAGAGAGATTGACCATAACGGCCTTGTAGCCCAAATGCTTCAGCGGCATGTAGCTGAGGTTAAAGTGCACTCCTTCCACCAGCAGATCCGTGCTCACCAGGGTTTTATAGTCTTTGTAGTCGAGTACGGCAGCGTCGTCTCCCACACCCATAAGGCTTGATGGTCGACTGAGCTCAAATTTCCGGGTAAGGTGATCGATGAGTCCGAATTCTCCCAATTCGCCCAGATCCGTACGTGTAGGATGTTTGTCGTCAAACATGCTGCAAAAATAGAGAGGATCAGGTAGATATTTTATCTTTACCTTGAAAAAGAAATGGCTATGAACAAAATCAGACTGATTTTAATCGCTTCGGCCCTGATGCTTTCCTGCTCGAGCGATGACTCTTCCGGTGGACTCAATAATGGTAATAACGGGAATAACGGCAACAATAATAACAACCCTCCAAACGGTTTTACTCCATGTGAAAATGGTATGGCCGATATCTATCCCTGTGAAGGCCTGGACTTGCTTGCAAGCCTTTCGCTCACCGATATGAGTGCCTCAGCAGGCAACGATATCTGGGGTTGGTTTGACGCTGCCAATAATAGAGAATACGCCCTGGTTGGCCTGGATAACGGAACGGCATTTGTAGATGTTACAGATACCGAGAACCTGGTCTACCTGGGGAAGCTGCCCACGGAAACGAGTTCAAGTACCTGGCGAGATGTCAAGGTCTATCAGGACCACGCCTTTATAGGGTCTGAGGCAGGGGGGCATGGGATGCAGGTATTTGATTTGACCCGGTTGAGAGATGTGACGAACCCGCCGGTTACTTTTGATACGGATGCCTTGTATACGGAAATTGGTAACTCCCATAATATCGTCATCAATGAAACTTCTGGATTTGCCTATCCCGTTGGAACCAACCGATCTGATGCCTTTAACGGAGGCGTCCATTTTGTGGATATCTCGGACCCGAAAAACCCAACAGCAGCAGGGGGCTATGGTGCCAGCGGCTATACTCACGATGCCCAGGTGGTCAGCTACAATGGGCCAGATGCAGACTATGCAGGCAGTGAGATACTGATCGGCGCCAATGAGAACTTCGTGGTACTGGTAGATGTTACAGATAAAGCCAGTCCGGCATTTATTTCACAGGTCCAATATCCCAACATAGGTTATACCCATCAGGGCTGGTTTACTGAGGACCAACGATATTTTATCCTGGGGGATGAATTAGACGAGTCTAATCTGGGATTCAATTCCCGAACGCTGGTCTTTGATTTTACAGACCTGGACAACCCGGTGCTGCACACTACGTATTCCGGACCCACAACAGCCATTGATCACAATGGCTACGTGCTGGGTAATCTTCTATATCTCGCCAATTATACGGCAGGAATACGCATCATAGATCTTACAGACATCGATGCCGGTAATCTGGTTGAAGTAGCCTCTTTTGATACCTTTCCGGATAATGACAATGCCGGTTTTGCCGGTGTCTGGAGCGTCTACCCCTATCTGAACAGCGGCAAGATCTTGGTGAATGATATGAATTCAGGACTCTTTGTCCTGAGAGCCACCAACTAGCCTGATGAAGAATTTTGCCATCTTATTACTATCGATTTTTGCGATAACGGCCTGCTCGGAGGATGATAGCTTGTCTCCCGGCAACAATTTAGCCGGTGATGACTTCAGGGGCGAACTGGACTGGATCCGGAATTTCGGAGGTAGTGGCAATGATAAGCCTCAAGCCATAATAGCTACTGAAGACGGTGGGATGGCTGTGCTTGGATATACCAACAGCACGGATGGGGAACTTACGGATAAGACCCAAGCTGTAAACGATTACTGGCTCTTAAAACTGGATGCACAGGGCGATTTAGAGTGGAGCAGGAGTTATGGAGGCAGTAAGGATGATCGAGGCCAGGCACTGATACAAACCAGCGATGGCGGCTATGCTATGGCAGGCTACGCCATGAGCAGCGATGGGGACGGCAGTGCTAACCAGGGCTTTCACGACCACTGGATCGTTAAGCTGGATGCTGCCGGCAACCTGGAATGGGAACAGAGTTACGGATTTGCCGGTCATGACCATGCCTATGATCTGGTCCAAACACCGGACGGAGGCTATTTCTTTGGGGGATTCCTGGATGTGGTGGCCTCAGGCGGACAGGGATCGACAGCAAAAATAAGAGGTTTGACTGCCCATGGTGTGGGTGAGTTTTGGGGCACAAAGATTGACAGTCAGGGGCAAATAGAATGGCGTAGGTTCTTTGGGGGCACCAATAATGACAGAGCCCATGCAGTGGTCAACTCCTATGACGGCGGATATATTCTGGCGGGTTTTTCAGAAAGCGATGATACCGATATATCCAATACCAAGGGCAGTTATGATTTCTGGCTGGTAAAACTGGATGCTGATGGGGATCTTTTGTGGGAAAGGTCATATGGTGGTACGGGGATTGATGTGGCCTTCGATATTGAAAAAACCGGGGACGGCGCCTACGTTGTTGTGGGTCATAGCTTTAGTTCGGATAAAGATATTTCTTCTAATCACGGTGCTTCGGATGTCTGGCTGATCAAGATTGATGAGCAGGGGGATCTCCTTTGGGAAAAAACCTTAGGCGGTTCGATGTTCGATTCCGCAAACAGCGTAAAACAGGCACAGGACGGAGGCTTTCTGATCGCAGGTAATTCAAGGAGCAGCGACCAGGATCTCACTCAGAATTCCGGCGAAAATGACATGTGGGTCATCAAGACCGATGCGTCGGGCAATCTGATCTGGCAAATGTCCCTGGGTGGAAGCGGGATTGACCTGGGCTTGGATCTCATAGAACACGGGGGTTCACAGCTGATTTTTGTAGGTCAGAGCGGCAGTGCCGATTTCAATACACCGCAACACCGTGGCGGGTCTGATTTAGTTGTACTAAAGTTCAGATAATCAACACAGTATATTCGTCCTACGGCACTTATAGATAAAGCCTATCAATCCATACGTTATAATAATGTTACGAATTGCGGTAATCCTGCCTATATAGCGTATATTTGTAAACTATTTAGAATAAATCCAAATTAATAATGATCAAGGTTTCGGATACGGCTAAGAAGAAGGTGATGGCGCTGATGACCGAGGAAGGTTTTGACGCTTCGACGGACTTCGTTCGCGTGGGTGTGAAGAGTGGAGGATGTAGTGGCTTGTCCTATGAGTTAAAATTTGATCATCAGAAGGACGACAGCGATAAGGTCTTTGAAGACAATGCAGTGCGCATCATCGTAGACAAGAAGAGTTTTTTATACCTGGTGGGAACAACGCTTGAATACTCAGGCGGACTCAACGGTAAGGGCTTTGTTTTTAACAATCCCAATGCTCAGAGGACCTGCGGCTGTGGAGAGAGTTTTTCACTCTGATACGCAGACCTGACCAATTGCTTTAATAAAGGGGAAATGGCATACACAGAAGAAGAATTAAAAAAAGAGCTCGAAACCAAGGAATACGAGTACGGTTTTTACACCGATATAGAATCGGATACCTTGCCCAAAGGCTTGAATGAAGACATCGTCATTGCTATCTCCAAGAAGAAGGAAGAGCCCGAATGGATGACAGAATGGCGACTGAACGCTTTCAAGGTCTGGAAGGAGATGGTAGAACCTGAGTGGGCGAATATAAAATATAAAAAGCCTGATTTTCAGGATATTTCCTACTATTCCGCTCCAAACAAAAAGCCCAAATACAACAGCCTGGATGAGGTAGACCCCGAATTACTGGAGACCTTCCGAAAACTGGGTATTTCCCTGGAGGAACAGAAAAAGCTGGCCGGTGTAGCGGTGGATATTGTGATGGATTCGGTCTCGGTGGCAACTACATTTAAGCAAACGCTGGCTGAGAAAGGCATCATCTTTTGTTCCATCTCCGAGGCCATTAAGGAACACCCGGAACTGGTAAAAAAATATATAGGCACCGTAGTACCTCAAAGGGATAATTTTTACGCAGCACTTAATTCTGCAGTATTCTCGGATGGGTCGTTTTGTTACATTCCAAAAGGGGTAAAATGCCCTATGGAGCTCTCTACCTATTTCAGGATCAACCAGGCAGGAACAGGTCAGTTTGAAAGAACACTGGTCATTGCCGACGAAGGCAGCTATGTGAGTTACCTGGAAGGGTGTACGGCTCCTTCTCGTGATGAGAACCAACTGCATGCAGCAGTGGTTGAGCTGATCGCGCTGGAAAATGCAGAGATCAAATACTCCACAGTTCAAAACTGGTTCCCCGGGGATAAAGAAGGAAAAGGAGGTGTCTTTAATTTCGTTACCAAACGCGGACTTTGCGAAAAGAACGCCAAGATATCCTGGACGCAGGTTGAAACAGGATCCGCAATTACGTGGAAGTATCCATCATGCATCCTCAAAGGAGACAATTCGATTGGGGAGTTCTACTCTATTGCTGTGACCAATAACTTCCAGCAGGCGGATACAGGAACTAAAATGATCCACCTGGGTAAGAACACCCGCAGCACCATCATATCCAAGGGTATTTCAGCGGGCCGGTCGCAAAACAGTTATCGCGGACTGGTTCAGGTGAACAGCAGGGCCGAAAACGCAAGGAACTTTTCCCAGTGCGATTCGCTGTTAATGGGTAATGAATGCGGCGCCCATACCTTCCCCTACATAGAAGCCAAGAATAATTCAGCACAGATAGAACACGAGGCTACAACCAGCAAGATCGGCGAAGACCAGATTTTTTACTGTAACCAACGGGGGATTGATACTGAAAAGGCCATCGCATTGATCGTAAACGGATTCAGCAAGGAAGTGCTTAACAAGCTTCCTATGGAATTCGCAGTTGAAGCTCAAAAATTATTGGAAATAAGCCTTGAAGGCTCAGTTGGATAGCATATGAAAAAAGCATGGATCTTTTTATGGGTGGTGGTGCTGGTCGGATGCAAAGAGAACACCAAGAAAATCGCTGTAGTCGGTCAGACGGAAATAGCGGCAGCCAAACCTGAAGTAAAACTTTATGTTTTAGACGGAGGTACGGTTATGGTAAATCAGCTGGAACTGTTTGCTCAGGACGAAAGCT